>JAIYBI010000307.1 GCA_027488595.1 Opitutaceae bacterium
GCGGCAGCTGAGGCGCAGGAGCGGGTTTTTCACCGGGCCCCAGGTGGTGACAGCAAAGGAAACCCTCGGCCGCTTGCGCGAGGCGATGCGCGGGACGATCAAGGGCAAGGACAACGTCATTGACCGCGTGCTCATCGCCCTGGTGGCGGGCGGCCACGTGTTGATCGAGGATCTGCCCGGCGTGGGCAAGACGACGCTCGCCTACGCGCTTGCGCGTTCGATGGACTGCGTGTTTTCGCGAGTGCAGTTCACCAGCGACCTGCTCCCCGGAGACGTCACCGGCGTGGCGATTTACGATGAGGCGGTGAAGACCTTCGTGTTCAAAAAGGGGCCGGTTTTCGCCAACATCGTTCTGGCGGACGAGATCAACCGCGCTACGCCCAAGACCCAGTCCTCGCTGTTGGAGGTAATGGATCGTGGCAAGGTCACGGTGGACGGGGAAGCGCACGCGGTGGGCGCACCGTTTATGGTTTTCGCGACCCAGAATCCGGTGGATTACGAGGGCACTTTCCCGCTTCCGGAGAGCCAGATGGACCGGTTCTTGATGCGGCTTCAGATGGGGTATCCGCTGCCGGCCGACGAGATGGATATCCTGCGCAGTCTGAGGACCGGCTACGATTCGATTCCGATGGCGGCAGTGGTGACCCGCACTGAAATCCTGCAACTGCAGAGCCTCTCGTTGCACGTCTTCGTTGAGGAAAGCGTGCTCGATTACATTCTTCGCATCGTGAGTGCGACGCGAACGGAGGCCGAGTTTCGCGCCGGTGTTTCGGTGCGCGGCGGGCTGGCGCTCAAACATGCGGCGCAGGCGCGGGCGCTGTTGTCCGGCCGGGATTTTGTGGTGCCGGAAGATGTGCACGTGCTGGTCGAGGCGGTGCTTGCGCACCGTTTGAATCTGGTGCGGCCGGCGGCAGACGGGCTGGAGGAGCGCCGCTTGGTGGCGGCGGCCTTGAAACGCATCGTCGCGGCGGTGCCACTGCCGGCCTGAGCGAGGCGCGCCGATGGAAGATTCCAGCAGCATTTCCCCGTCGGTCGGGTGCACCGAGTGGCAGGGCTCGATTCGGCGTGTTCGCTCCGCGCGCGGACATCGTTGGCGAACGCTGCTCTGGGCGCTGATTTATCCGCCGCGGGCGCATCGCATCATGCCGACGCTGACCGGTGTGCTGTTGATCGTGGTATCGCTGTGTATCGGCATGGCAGCGTATAACACCGCCAATAACATCCTCTTTATCACGCTCTCGCTGCTGCTCTCCTGCCTGGTTTTGAGCGGCGTGCTCTCCTGGCTGAATCTTCTTCGCGTCTCCTGGCGTCTTCAGGTGGCGGGTCCGTGGCGGGCGGGGCAGGCGCAGTCGGTCGCACTCGAATTGCGTAATGTGAAGACCCTGATACCGACCTACGGGCTTTGGTTCGACCTGGTTGCCGGAGGCGAAGCTCCGGTGCGGAGACACCTCGGCATACGGCTGGATCCGCTCAACGACACGCGGCTGGAGTGGCCGGTGGTGGCGGCGCGGCGCGGTCGCCTCGGCATCAGCCTGCGGGAGGTGGGATCGCTGTTTCCCTTCGGATTTTTGCGCAAGACTTATACCAGCGAACTCCGCCTTGCGGTGATCGTGTGGCCTGCCTCGGTGGAGTATCGGCGTCATGCCCAGGGCGCAGCGTGGAAGGAACAACGCAGCGAGGGCCGGGCCAACCGCGTAGGAACCGGGGATGATTTGCTTGCGTTGCGACGCTATGCGCCGGGCGATTCGCCCCGGATGGTGCATTGGAAGGCGAGCGCGCGTCTGCAGCACTTGATGGTGCGGCAGTTCGCGGCGGAGGGGTTGGAGGGGTTCACGCTTTGGGTGCGCACGGAGGCGGAGCGCTGGCCGCGGCCCGAGCAGTTTGAGTTGGCGCTAAGCCTGGCGGCGACCTTGGCGGAAGACCTTTTTCAAATGGAGCGTTTACAGGCGCTGGTGATTGACGGGGAGCTTCCGCAAACTGTCCTCAGGATGCGGGACGTTGAGGCTTTTCTGGACCGGCTCGCCGTGCTCAAACCCGGAGAGGCCGCACCCAATGCGGCGGCGCCGGCAGGGGCGCGCGGAGCCACACTGCGCCGGGTCATGATACTGGAACCACACGGACCGCGCGGAGCTGCGGTGATGATTGATGGAAAACTCGCGGCCACAGCTTAATCTCGCGGAGCTCACGCAACTGCGCTGGCTGCTCGGCGGCGTGCTCGGGTTGTTGTCTGCCTGGACGGTTTTCTACATGGATGTGGACGCCCTGCTGGCGCTCGCCGTGCTGACTGTGACGGTGCCGCTGTTCACTTGGTATCCTCGTCTTTCGTTGGTGGTGCCGGTTTGGGTGCACCGTCTGGCTTTCCCGTTGATCGTGACCGTTTTTGCCTTTGATTGGTGGCAAAATCGCGAGCCGCTGCCGGCGATGATCCGGCTGGACTTGATGCTGATCGGCTACCGTTGCCTGGCGCCTCGTGGCCGCCGCGATGATCTGCAACTCATCCTGCTGTCGCTCTTCGCGGTGGTGGTGACGGGCGTATTCACGGTCTCGATCGCCTTCGTGGTGCAGATTCTTCTGTTCACCGGATGCGCGCTGGCGCTGTTGCTTGCGATCACGATTTCGGATGCGCGGGCCGGCGACGGATCGGCGGCGGCGGCGGGGTGGGAACGCGTGCGCTGGGGAGCGCTGGCGCGGCGGGTGCGGGCGGTGAGTGATGGGCGGGTGGTGGCACTGGGTGCGGCCCTGTTTGCCGGCGTGGTGGGACTCTCGACCGTGTTTTTCCTGGCCATACCGCGCTTTGAAATCAGCAGCAGTCTCTTCCTCGACCGCATGATGACGCGCAAGACGCTGACTGGCTTTACGGAGAATGTGCGTTTCGGCGCGGTGACGTTGATCCAGCAGGATAACAGCATGGCCTTCGCGGTGGACGTGGACCCCGCGTTGGTGCCGGCGGAGCCGTATTGGCGTATGATCGTGCTGGATGAATACTCCGGCGAAGGATTCAGAATGTCGCGGGCCCTGCTGGAGGAGCGCGAGGCGGCGCGCGAGCGCGCGACGCTTCATATCGGCCCGCGCCGGGGTGTGCCGGGCGGAGCGGTGTGGACGTTTTTTTACCAGCCCGGCATAAGCCGTTATCTGCCTCTGCTCGGCGCCTTCAACAGCATCACCTTCGGAGAGCCGCAAAGCTTGCAGCAGAGCCGTGCGCTGCGGCTTGCGTCGCTGAGCAACGAAAGCTCCAAGGTGGTCGGCTACCGTATCGAAGGAATGGATACTCAGGCGCGGATTTCGGACCCGGAGTTCGCACGGCGCGTTGCGGGGCTGTCGGCGGCTCCCGCGGAGGTTCCGGTTGAGCGGGCGCACCGTTTCGGACGTCGGCGCGAAGAGCCGGAGGGCGATGTGAAGCCGCCGCCGCCAACCTTTTTAGGGCTCGGACTGGAGCACGACGCGGATGTGATGAAAGTTTCCAAGTGGGTCGCCGAACTGGGCGGACGCGGGGAGGGCGGGCTGGATCTGGCGCGCCGGACGGGGGCCTGGTTGCAGGAACGGCATCAATACAGCCTGAGCAGCAAGATTCCGGAGGGCGAAGGCGATGCGTTGGTGCGCTGGTTGGGTTCCGATCAGCCCGGGCATTGCGAGCTGTTTGCCGGCGGACTTGTGATGCTCGTGCGTGCGGCGGGGGTGCCCGCGCGGATGGTGACGGGTTTTAAGGGCGGCGTATGGAACCAGCTCAGCGGGGGGATTCGGATATTGAATTCTGATGCGCACGCCTGGTGCGAAGTATGGGACGAGAAAGAAGAAGCGTGGATAAGGGTGGATCCGACGCCGGGTGCGGTGCTTGTCGAGACGAGCCGGCCCGGAGCCACGGGTTCAAGCTTGGCGAGGATGCCGCAGGATAGCGGCTGGCAGGCGCGGTTGGATGGGGTGAGAATTTTCTGGTATAGGCGGGTCGTGAATTTTGATTCCGCCTCGCAGGTAGGCTTGTTGAAGGCCTCGAAGGAAGTGGTGCAATCGCAGACGGTCCTGGCGCGGGCATGGATCGAACAACGGGTGGAGGCGATGGTCGCCTGGTTGCGCGCGCCGTGGGATTGGGCGCGTTTTGCCGGGCTTCTCGTTGCCGTTATGGTGACCTCTGCGTTCTGGGTTTTCTGGCGCTGGGCGGGGATGCGTTGGTGGCTCGACTGGCGCAGTCGGAGGGCGGGTTTGGGACGGGCGGACCCGGTGCGCCGTGAGGCGGCAAGCTGGTTGCGTCGGGTGGACGCGGCTCGGGCGAAAGGCGCGGAGATGGTGCCGGGCGGTGCGCTGGAAAGGGCGCATACGGACTTGTTGCGACTGCGTTTCGGGGATCGGGATTCGTGGCCCGAGCCGCTGGCTGTTTTTGGTGCAGCGAGGCGTGAACTGCGGGCGGCGCGACGTGCGAAGGCTCAAGCGTAGATTCCGCCGCCGAGCAGGCGAGGGCCGTCGTAAAGCGCAAGAATCTGGCCCGCGGCGAGGCCGCGCTGAGGCGCGGTGAAGCAGACGCGAGCGGTGTCGGCACCGGTGGGGGTCAAGGTGAGGCGGACGCGCGGATCGCGGTAGCGCACGCGGCCCTCAAGCCCGACGGGGCCGCCCTCGGGCGCGGGAGGAGTCGGAGTGTTCCAGCGCAGGCCGTGGACATGGACCTCGGTGGTGAAGAGGCCGGGCACGGCGGCTTCGTCGAAGGCGACGAGCAGGGCGCGGTCGGATGAGCGTTTGCCGACGACGACGTAGGCCTTGTTGTCGGTGTTGGAAGGCACTCCGATGCCCTTGCGCTGGCCGAGGGTGAAAAAGTGCAGGCCGCGATGCTCGCCGAGAACGCGTCCATCGTCAGCGCGGACGACCGGGCCGGGGGCATCGGGCACGTAGGCGCGGAGGAAGTCGGCCATCTTGACCTGACCGATGAAGCAGATGCCCTGGCTGTCTTTTTTCTCGGCGGTGACGAGGCCGGCGCGGCGGGCAAGAGCTCGGAGCTGTGGTTTGAGCAGGTCTCCGATCGGGAAGCACGCGTCGCGGAGCTGGGCCTGCGTTAGAAGGGCGAGGAAGTAGGACTGGTCCTTGTTGGGATCGGCACCTTCGAGCAGGGCAAAGGACGAGGCATCGGGCCTCCGCAACATGTCAATCATTGATAGACATGGAATCGGAGTGGTGATGAAGGAAGACGGGGTGGGGGGGGCGGGGAGGGGGGTGCGGCGGGCGTAGTGGCCGGTGGCGATGGAGGAGAAGCCGTGGTCGAGCGCCCATTGGCGGAGCACGCCGAACTTGATCTCGCGGTTGCACATCACGTCGGGGTTGGGCGTGAGGCCGGTCTTGTATCCTTCGAGCAAATACGAAACGACGCGTTCGCGGTATTCCTCCATGAGGTTGACGACGCGGAAGGGGATGCCGAGCTGGTCGGCGACGCGGCGGGCGTCGGTGATGTCCTGCTCCCAGGGGCAGTCGCCGACGATGTTGTCCTCGTTGATCCAGTTTTTCATGTAGGCGCCC
>JAIYBI010000391.1 GCA_027488595.1 Opitutaceae bacterium
ATGCGCCTCGATGAGGGCCAGACGCGCAACTACTCCGAGAGCTGGCGCTTCAACGAACTCGCCGTCGCAGATGTCACCAAACCCGACGAAGAGCTCGTCACCGCCATTCCCGAACCCCTCCTCGGTCGCGAAAAACCCATCGTCGCCGACGCCCTGCCCTTCCGCCTCATCCCCCGCGCCTACTTCCCGAACGCCTCGCTCGTCATGCGCGAGCAACTACCTGCCGGCCAGCGCACGGTTGAAAACACCTCCAACAAAGGTCTCGGCCCGCGCCTCGCCATCACCCCGATGGCCAAGACCTACAAGATGGATCAGCGCAACCTGCCCGCCGCGCTCGTCGAGGTCGTCACCCCCGAGGGCACGAGTCTCGGCACTTTTCTCGTCTCCACCATGCTCATCGAGCCCGAGTCGTTCACCGCCGCCGGCCGCCAGTGGCAGCTCAGCCTGCGCTTCCAACGCGCCTACAAGCCCTACTCGCTCACCCTGCTCGATTTCAGCCACGATCGCTACGCCGGCACCGATATCCCGAAAAACTTTTCCAGCCGCGTCCGTCTCGTCACTCCCGATGGCAGCCAGGATCGCGAGGTCCTTATCTTCATGAACAACCCGCTGCGCTACGATGGCATGACTTTTTACCAGGCGGGCTTCGACAACAACGATCGCACCACCGTCCTCCAAGTCGTGCGCAATCCGTCGTGGGTCATCCCTTACCTGAGCTGCCTCATGATGGCCGTCGGCCTTTTCTGGCAATTCGGCTGGCACCTCGTGCTCTTCACCGCCCGTCGCGGCGACACCCGCTCCGCCGCCGGCCTCGCCTCCTCCCTGCCCGGACCCGTCGTCGCCCTCGGCCTCGTCGTTTCCATGCGCATCTTCGCGGGCCTGGTCGGCCTCTGGGTCAGCGCCTCGGCCGACGGCACCCCCGCCGCAATCGGCCTCGCCGTCCTCGTCGCGGAGTTCCTGGTCTGCGCCGCCTTGCTCTTTGGTCTCGTCGCCCGTCGCGCCTGGACCGGCGGCCTGCTGCGCGCCTACGCGTGGTTCGCCGTGGTCTTGCTCGCGGGCGTCACCGCCTACGGTTTCTTCGGCGGCGATATCTATGACGCCATTCTGCGTTGGGTGGTCATAGGCGTCCACTTCCTCACCGCCGCCGGCCTGCTCGCCCTCGCCCGCAACTTCACCCGCCCCGAGACCCGCGCCTACTTCGCCGCCACCCCGGCCAAGGCCTAATCCCTCGCCCCGACGCGCCATGAAGAAAATCATCCCTCTCCTGCTCCTGCTGCTCGGCGTTGTTTACGTCGCCTCCACTCTGCGCCCGCCCGCCGCCCCCTCCGGCACACCCGACACCGTCGCGTTCGGCCGCCTCCCCGTCCTGGTCGGCGGTCGTATCAAGCCCGTGGATACCGTTGCCCGCGCCACCTTGCTCCAGTTCCAGGGCCGCCAGACTGTGCGCCTTACCGACGGCACCAAGCTCACCCCTTCCCGCTGGATCGCCGATGTGCTGCTCGATGACCGCAAGGCCAACGCCTACCAGGTTTTTGAAATCGTTCACCCGGACTTGCTCGCCCTCCTGAAACTCACCGAGGACGACGGCGCGGGCAAAAAACGCTTCTCCTACACGCAGATGGTCCCCGGCCTCGAGGAACTCGAACGCCAGGCCGCCCTCGCCCAGCCCATCGAGGCCCAGCGCCGCACCCCGTTTCAACGCGCCGTCATCGCCTTGCGCGATAACATCGGTCTCTACGTCCGACTCCAGGCCTCGTTCACCCCGCCCGAGCTCGACGACCCGCTCACCGCCCTTCGCACCTTGCAGGACACCCTTCCCGTCAGCATCGCCGCCGTGCGCCTGCGCCAGCAAAACCAGCCGCACAACGAGGCCGCCGCCACCCGCCTCATGGATCTCGCCTCGCGCTTCGATTTCATGGCCCAAAACGCCTACCTGATTCCCATCCCCCCCGACGACACCGAGACCGACGACACCGCATGGCGCAAGGCCGGCGCCGTCCTGCTCGACACCTTCCAAACCGGCGCCATCGAGGCCCACGCCTTCAGCTACGCCGGCCTCGCCTACGCCTGGCGCGGGCAAAAAGCCGAGGAGTTCAACACCATCGTGAAACTCCTCCGCGCCGAGACCGCCAAGCGCTTTGCCGACCAACTCGTCAAGGTGGACGCCGAGACCCGCTTCAAAGCCGCCGCCCCTTTCTACACCGGCATGTATATCTTCGTCGCCGCCTTGTTGCTCGCGCTGTTCTCGTGGCTGCTCTGGCCCGAAGTCCTCGGCCGATCCGCCCTTTATCTGCTCGGCCTCGGCTTCGTGCTTATGACTGTGGGCATCGGTATGCGCATGTGGCTCGAAGGTCGCCCGCCCGTCACCAACCTCTACTCCTCCGCCCTCTTTGTCGCCTGGGGCTCGGTCGGGCTCTGTCTCATCCTCGAAAAAATCCACCCGCGCGGTCTCGCCAGCGCCGCCGGTGGCATCATCGGATTCTCCGGTCTCATCATTGCACACCACCTTTCGCTCAGCGGCGACACCCTCGAGATGATGCGCGCCGTGCTCGACTCGAACTTCTGGTTGGCAACCCACGTCGTCATTATCACCATCGGTTACAGCGCCACCTACCTCGCCGGCTTCCTCGCCGCGCTCTACATCCTGCGCGGCCTGCTCACCCGCTCTCTCGACCACGACACCGCCATCGCACTCGAGCGAATGGTTTACGGCATCCTCTGTTTCGCGACGCTGTTCAGCCTTGTCGGCACGATTCTCGGCGGCATCTGGGCAGACCAATCGTGGGGCCGCTTCTGGGGCTGGGATCCGAAGGAAAACGGCGCGCTGATTATCGTGATTTGGAACGCCCTCATCCTCCACGTTCGCTGGGGCAAACTCTGCGGGATGCGCGGCCTGATGGCCCTCGCCGTCTTCGGCAACATCGTCACGAGCTGGAGCTGGTTCGGCACCAACCTGCTCGGTGTCGGCCTGCACAGCTACGGCTTCACCGACCGCGGTTTCTGGGCGCTCGTTTTCTTCGCCGCCTTCAATCTCCTGCTCATCGCCCTCGCCGCCCTGCCCTTCCTCAAAGGCCTGTGGCAAAGCAGCGAACTCTCCCCCGCCCGCTCCCAGACCTGAGAATCCGCGAGCTAAAAACCCCGAATCTTAAGCGGCTTAAGATTCGGGTCCGTCGCGAAACCAATACGCGGTCAACCTTTCCCGGCTCGGTTGTCCACCGGCCCGGGCATCACGTCTTGCGGTGCGTTCCAATTCGCGAAAGCCGTAGGTTCGTTGATGGCCACCTCGCGCATCCAGCCGTTCTTGACCGCGTCCGCGAGCAACGGCTGCAACGCGTAGCCTCTAGCGATCCGCGCCGCTTCAAACCAACGCCAGGTGCTCTTGGCATACACTGCGCACAAGGGCTCGAACCCGCCGTCGTGGCGCCCCACTACACCGCAATCAGGCGAGGAGCGCGCAAGCAGCGCCCGCACCAAAGCCGGCGTCACAAAGGGCATGTCCACCGCGAGCAGAAACATCTGCGGTCGCCTGACCACGCCAAGGGCGCGTTCGATCACCGGCAGGGGCCCGCCTTCGCCATCGTCAAACAGACGCGCGATCTCCGCGCCGATCTGCGGATAATCCGCACCTTCACGCACCGCCAGGAAAAGCTCTACGCACCCCGCTTCGCGCAAGGTGTTCGCCTGATGCACAATCAGCGGCAGCCCCGACACCGGGTGCGGCAGCAGGGCCTTGTCGCGTCCCATGCGCGACGAGCGTCCGCCGGCCAGCAGCACCGCGCTAAACTCAGGGTGCATCAACGCGCAGAATTCCGTCGTTGAGGATCTTGGCGCGCAGGCCACCTCGGCCTTTCAGCGCCTCTTCCGTGCCCGGGCCGAAGGCTTGGTTCATCCAGTTGCAAGGGCTGCACTCCGCACAGCCGAGGAACCGCACGCCTTGGATCTCAAACTCGACGCCGATAAGAGAATTCAAATCAACTCCGCGCGTGATGACATTGCGCCGAAAGGCGGACGGCTCGCGGTCGTGCACATCAAACAGGATGCAAAGTTCGTCGTAAATCGCGCCGTCAAAAAAGGTCACCTGCCCCTTGTAGTCGGGTTTAAAGTCAAAGAAGCGGTCCCCTCGCAATCCGCTCCCCGCCACGCACTCAACCTCCCGAACGGACAGCAAGGGGTATTTGCCTGCGTCCGTGCCGTGATGTCCGAAAAAATTATGCCCTGGCGACAGGTAGATATATTCGATGCGGATCATGGGATAAATCAGCCGCCGTGGAGGTGTTTCAGGCATTCGCGGATCGCCGGCACGAGCGGCGGCAAACATTCCCCGATGGCGCGGGGGTTGCCCGGCAGATTGATCAAAAGCGTGCGCCCCCGCGTGCCGGCGGTGGCCCGGGACAGAATCGCCGTCGGGACTTTGGCAAAGCTCACCGCCCGCATGGCCTCGCCGAAGCCGGGCAACTCGCGCTCCAGGACATCGCGCGTTGCCTCCGGCGTGACATCACGGGGAGCCGGACCGGTTCCGCCGGTGGTCACCACCAGGTCGCAAGCATCATCGTCGCAAAGCGCGCGCAACGTGTCGGCAATCACGGCGCGCTCGTCAGGAATGAGCCGGACGATAAACGTATGCCCGTCGCCCAGGGTTTCGCGCAGCACGCGTTCGATCTCGGGACCGCTCAGGTCGGCGTAGACGCCCGCGCTGGCGCGGTCGCTGAGGGTGACACGGGCGATGCGAAGGGGAGAGATCACGGCAGAAACGGAGTTATTGCGCGCGAAACCCACGACACGACACGAAAGTCGCTACGATCAATTCGAGGTATTCGTTTCGTGGCATTTTGCGGTTCGCGAGTCGCGCGGGTGGACGGGTTTCAGATTTCAGCTCTTGGTTTTGGCGGTCACCCGGACTGCGCCGAGCACCATGGTTTTATCCACCGCCTTCATCATGTCGTAAAGGGTGAGCCCGGCGAGCGTGACCGCCACGAGCGCCTCCATCTCCACTCCGGTGCGGGCGCTGGTGCGAGTCGTAACGGTGATACGGATACGGTCCTCCAGCACCTCGAAATCAAGCGCCACCGAGTCCAGCGGCAGGCAATGGCAAAGCGGGATGAGTTCATCGGTGCGCTTGGCGGCGAGGATGCCGGCAAGCCGCGCCGCAGCGAGGACGTCGCCCTTGGGCAAAGCCCGAGCGCGAAGCAGCGCGATCGTCGCAGGCAGGCAAACGAGCTCCCCTTCGGCGGTCGCAACCCGGGCCTGCACCGGTTTGTGGCCTACATCCACCATGCGCGCAGCACCGGCGGCATCGAGGTGGCTAAAGGCGGGTGTTGAGTCGGACATGGAGGAAACGTTGCCCGTAAAAGAAACGAAACGACACGAAAATCAGACAAAAAACCGGAAGCCGCTCGCGGCTTTCTTCGGTGAAACAATCCTCACCACTCAACCCGCTCCCTGAAAACCGCCACAAACCCACTCACAAAAAATACCCGCGCTGCTTCTCCGAAATCGGCAGCTCGGCGCGTTCCATCACCTGCAGCAAATCCTCCCAGGTGGCGCGCTTCGCCTTCGTGCTGGCGCTCTGCAAAACGTAGCCCGGGTGATAGGTCACCATCAGCGGTATGCCCGCGAACTCGTGCCAGCGGCTGCGGACCTCGGGGAGCTTGGTGAACTTCGGGCCCAGCAGCGCCTGCGCCGCCGCCCCGCCAAGCGCCACGATCAACTCCGGTTGCACAATCTCGATCGCGGCACGGATGAACGGCAGGGCATACGCCAGCTCGTCCGCCGTCGGCGCCTTGCCCTCGCTCTGCTCCACCTGCCCCGCCGCGAGCACCAGCGGCGGCCGCCAGCACACGAGGTTGCCCACATACACATCCGCCGCCTTGAGGCCCATCGCCCCGGCCATTTTACCCAGGGTCTGTCCCGCCGGACCCGCAAACGCATCGCCGCCCGCGCCCGACTCCGATCCGAGCGCATCGCCCACGAAGAAAATCTTGGCCTCCAGCGAGCCCGCACCGATCACCGCGCGTTTGCCCCCGCGCAGATTCGCGACGCACACCGGATCGGCCGCCGCCAAGGCCAGCAAAGCCGCCCAGCGCGCCGCCTTCTCGCCCTCGGGCAAGGTCACCACCGGAGGCGGCGGCAGCTTGGCCACCGGCACAGACGCAGAGACCGGCGCCGGGCCGCTTCCGCCCGGACTCACCCGCGCCGCCTCAGCCCGCGCCTGCGGCTTCGGCTGCCAATTCGCAAAGGCTGACTTCGCTTCCGCGCCGGCTGCCGGCACCGGGCCGGCACCGCCCGCAGCCGGGACCGCGCCCGCGACGGAGCCCGGAGCACTCGCCGCCGCCTTGCCCGAGTGCGCCGCGACCAGCGCACGCAGCCCGATCAAGGTCTCCTCCGAGACCGCAACCGTCTGCTCGCCGTCAGCCTTGAGCCGCTGCAACTCTTCCGTGATCGCCTGTAGAACCGCGCGCATACTTTAACCCTCAACCCTGCCGGGCGGCCGTGAGTTTCTCGACGTATTTACCGAGCAGATCGAACTCCAGATTCACCGGATCACCCGCCTTCTTCGCGGCCAAGTTAGTGACCTCCACCGTGTGCGGGATAAGCCACACCGCAAAGGTGTCGCGGCTGGTCTCAGCCACCGTCAGCGAGATGCCGTCAATCGCGATACTTCCCTTGTGAATGAGATAACGCCCCGCGCCCTCCGGTGTGCGCACGCGCAGATAACGATCGGCCCCGCGCGCCTCGAACACCTCGATGACACCGAGCCCGTCCACATGGCCGGTGACAAAATGCCCGCCCATCTTTCCGCCGAAGCGCAAGCTGGTTTCCAGATTCACCACCCCGCCCGCTCCACCCGCAGCCACCGCAGAAAGACTGGTGAGCCGCCGGGTCTCCTCGAGCACATCGAATTCCAGTCCGGTCGCGTCAAACCGCACGACCGTGAGGCAACACCCGTTGACCGCGATGCTATCACCGAGCGCGACATCGGTGAGCGTCCGCCGAGCCGCGACCCTCAAGCGCCACGCCGACGCGTTTTGTGTGAAAAACTCCACCCGTCCGGTTTCCTCAATGATACCCGTAAACATATCCCCACACCACACCGCCCCGCACCCAACCGCGCAAGGTCACAGTGAAGCCACGCGGTCCTAAGGGTTTTCATAACAAGTGGTCTTGCCGCGTCATTTGCACACAGGCCGTCCGGCGGAGTTCACCGCTTCGTTTCAGTTTTTAGGATTTCCCCCTTTAGGATTTAGGATTTCGCGACTTCATGTCGCGTATGCGCCTCCTGGTTTCCAACGACGACGGCATCGCCTCGCCTTTCCTCCACGCCTTGGTCCACGCCCTGAGCGCCGCCGGCCACTCGCTTTGTGTCGTCGCGCCGCTGCACGAACAGAGCTGGACCGGCGCGAGCAAATGCCGTCACCGCCCCGTCG
>JAIYBI010000234.1 GCA_027488595.1 Opitutaceae bacterium
GCTGGGGTTTGATGCCGCCGAAGTCGCCCCAGAGGGTCTGGAAGCGGCCGGTCATGCCGAGCCAAGGTTTGCCCCAGTAGGCGGTGGAGCGGGCGAGCCGGGGGAAGTGGTAGTAGCCCCAGAAGCCGGAGGGGAGGGATTCGATCTCCATGTGGGACATGTTTTCGAAGCGGGCGCGACCGCCGAGGCCGGGTTCGAGGAAGGTGTCGGAGCCGGCGTTGAAGAACACGGTGGCCTCGGGGCGGGCGGCGCGGATCACGTCCCAGTAGCGTTTGGAGAAGGTCTCGTGGGCCTTGGCCATGAAGCGCTCGTGGCCGGCGAGGGAGTCGTCGTTGAGGTTATGTTTATCGCGGAACTTACGCGACTCGGGGGACCAGCAAGCGCCCTTGGGGAAGAAGCAGATGTCGTAGAAATAGCCGTCCGCGTCTTTGCCGTAGCGAGTGAGGGTTTCTTTGGTGAGGTCTTCGAGGTGTTGTTGGAACTCGGGGTGGAGCCAGTTGACGAAGGACCACATGCCGGGCTGGCCCTTCCAGTCGCCGAAGTGGCCGTCTTTGAATTGGGCGCGCAGGTCGTGGCGGGTGTTGGTGAGGAGGGCGTCCCAACCGACGGTGAGGTAGATGGGGCAGCGGATGCCCTCGCGGTGGAGGGCCTCGATCTGTTCGCCGAGGAGGTCTCGACCGGGGGCGAGCGCGGGGTGCAAGGTGCCGACCTTGGACGGGTAGTAGGTGTAGCCGTGGTGGCACTTGGCGAAGATGGTGACGCTGTTGACGTGGGCCTTCTTTAACGTGGCGGCGAATTCCTTGGCGTCGAAGTCGGCACCGACGCCGGGGATGTGCTGCGAGGTGTGGAAGTCGAGGTGGACCTGGCGTTGGTGGGTGACGAGCGGGTGCGTGGAGGAGGACATGGTGTCGCGGATAGGTGTGGGAAAAGAAGTTTTACTCCCTTACAATTGTGGCGTTCGGAGCGTCGGGCGTGAGGCTGATACGATGGGTTTGTGTGGGAAGACGGATTATGTAGTTGCCGGGGAAGCCGCGGAAACGGGCGACGCCTGCGGCGTTGGTAACGATGGTTGCGCGAGTTTTCCATTCGCCGTGGACCAGATCTCGGTAGGCGCGAAGCGAAGGTTTCTCGGACCAGTCCGACCGAAAGAGGGCGGCACCGGGCGACCAATGTGCGCCGGCCCAGAAACCCCAGAAATAGAAACCGTCCACGGCGGGGTGGCTGAAGGCGAGGGTGAGGAAGTCGCGGGTGAAGTCGGCCTGGAGCGCCTCGTCGGAGGTGTTGAAGTCGAACTCGGTGATGACGATGGGCAGGCCGGAGGTGGCGAGTTGGTCGAGCGAGCGGAGGATATAGTTGGGTGGGGGGACGGCGCTGTTCCAGAAGTGGGCTTGCTCGCCGATCGCGTCGAGCGGGGCGCCGGCGGCGCGTAGGGCGGCAACCCAGTCGAGCAAGCGACGTTGATTTCCGGAGGGGAGCTGGCGGCCGTTTAGATTGTCGAATTCGTTGACGAAGAGTCGGGCCTGCGGATCGGCGGCGCGAGCGGCGTGGAACCACTCGGCGGCGCGAGCGGGGCCGAGGAGTTCGTAGGCGCGGCCGTGGTCGCGGACCTCGTTGACCACGTCCCAGTCGGCGATTTTTCCACGCGTGGCGGCGACGGCTTCGCGGGCGTGGGCGAGGACGCGTTCGTGGAGGGTGGCGGGGTCGGCGTAGAGCGGGCGCACGGCGCGGGGCGCGTGTTGCGGGCTACCCCAGAGCAGGCAGTGACCGCGCACGCGAAAGTCGCGGTCCCGAAGCCAGGCGAGGGTGGCGAGGGTTTGCTCGCGGGGCATGTCTTTCCAGTCGCCGGCGAGGGCGGGCCATTTGAGGTCGTTCTCGAAGACGGCGGCGTTGAAGTCGGCCTCGAGTTCGCGCCGGTAGCGGAGGTCGTCGGCGGAGGTGCCAAGGAGGCGGTGGGCCTGGACGGCGGTGCCGAAAGGGAATGCGTGGCGGAAGAGCTCGACCTCGATGGTTTCGCCAGCGCGAGGGTGCCGGGCGGCGTCGGTGAACGTTATGGAAAAATCGGCGCGGCGGAGGCGGTCGATGCGTTCGCGGGCGGCGGCGCGCCAGGGGGCGTCGGGCTCGCGTCCGGGGTAAGTCCAGCCGGTGGCGGGGGGAAGGGGAGTGTTGGCGTCGGACGTCAGCGCTTCGACCGAAAGACCGCGCACGTCGGCGATTTGGCCGGGGAGGGAGGCACCGAGTTGGATGAGAAGCGCGCCGCCGGGGACGGGTTCGCGTATCCGGAAAGGGATGAAAAAATCACGCCAGGTTCCGTCAGCCTGGAGTGATGTTTCAAAGAGGACGCCGGCGGTGCGGTCGAGGGGCGCGGCGACGAGGCGGGCGTAGGCGAGACCCGTGGCGAAGGGCGTGGTTTCGGAGCGGAGCGAAACGCGAAGCGCGTAGCGGCCGGGCGCGGGGGCGGAGTCGAGGAGCAGACGTAGGCCGCCGGCCGAGTCGCCGGAAAACGTGGACGTGGTCTTGATGCGCCAAGTATCTGCCGCGAGTGGCGTGATGTTGGCGGAGTCTTGGCCGAAGGGCGCGAGAGTGGCTGAGAAAGACGGGGTGGCGGCGGGCGCGGAGAAGGGCAAAGCGGAACAGGTGGCAAAGACGAGCGCGCGCAGTTTCATGGGGCGGTTCCCCAGAGGAGCTCGGGGGCGGATTCGAGTTTGTGGAAATTGGCTTTGGCGGCATCAGCGGCGGGGCGGCCGGCGGCGCTCCAACCGCGCACGTGGATGCGGCCGAGGGGCGCGGCGGAGTGGGGCGTCTCGAGGTAGGCGGGAGGGAAGCCCGGCGTGAGGAAGCGGATGTTTTCCAGGGTGAGATCGGCGAGTCGACCGGCGGCCGTCTGGTCGGCGGCGCGTTTGCCTGCGCGGACGGTCAGGCCCTGTTCGCAACGGGCGACGGTGATGTCGCGGAAGGTGATGTCGGAGGCGAGGGCGCAGTCGAAGATGTCGAGGGCCATGGCGCGGCCGGCGCGGGCAACATAGATGTTTTCGAAGTGGATGCCGCGCATCGTCTCGCCGCGCGATTCGGTGCCGATCTTGAGGGCGGCGACGGGGGTCCAGATGACCGCGCGGCGGACGGTGACGGTCTCGACGCGGTTTTTGGCGTCCATGTTTTTGACCGCGACGCCATCGTCGCCGGTGTGGAGGAACAGGTCCTCGAAGAGGACGTCGCGGCAGCCGTCGGGATTGAGGCCGTCGGCGTTGTTCCAGGTGACGTGCGCGCCGCGGCCGTTCCAGCCCGGGAGGTTGATCTCGGCGAGGGCGGCGACGCGCCGGATGCGGAGGTTTTGGCAGTTTTGGAAATGGCCGGTCCAGGCGTAGGCGTCGCGGAGCGTGACGTCCTCGACGGTGAGGTCGCGGGTGTCGAGGGCGGCGAGGAGGCGGATGCCGGGGTGGCGCGAGGTGGTCTGGGTGCGGCGGAAGCGGTGGCCTTGGGCGTCGATTTCGCCGGAGCCGGTGAGGGAAGCGCCGTGCGCGGAGCGGGCGACGACGAGGGCGTGTTTCATGCCGCCGAAGTTAGGTAACTCGGGGTAGAGCGAGGCGTCGAGGCTGGCGACCAGGGTGGCTCCGCGGGCGAGGTGGAGGCACACGCCGGGGCGGAGGAAAATCGTGCCGATGGTGAAGCGGCCGGGAGGGACGAGGACGGTTTCGCCGGGCTTGGCGGCGTCGAGCAAGGCCTGGAGCGCGGCGGTGGCGTGCGGTGCGGAGGCGGCGGAGGGCGGGAGTGATTTCGCGTCGGTGGGGTTCGGGGCAGAGGGCGGGTCGATAAAGACGAGGAGGCGACGGTCGGGCAGCTCGATGCCGAAGCGGGCGGGGGCGGTGCCGGTGATGGTCAGGGTGCCGTCGCGCAGGGAGGAAGTTTGCGGCGGATGGATCGCGACGGCTGACGCGGCGGGCACGGTGAGCGACCACGGGCCGGAGACTTCGGCGCGGGCGAGGGAGACCTTGTCCGACCATTCGGTTTCACCGGGGAGCGGGGCGAAGAGGCGCTCGGCGGCGAGCGGGCGGCCGTCGAGGAAGAGTTCGGTCGTCGCGGAGAAGCCGGCGAGCGGGGCGAGGAGGGCGAGGAGGGCGAGGAAGAGGCGGATGGCGGTCATTGGCGCGTGAGACGATATTCGAGCGGGCGAGGCAACACGGCGAAGATCTCGGCGTCGTAGGTGGCGATCTCCTCGGCGGTCTTGGCCTCGCGGGGTTTTTCGAGGAGGTAGTTGGAAAACACCTTGGCCTGGTAGCCGGACGATTCGGGGAGGGCGGCGAGTTTTTCGCGGATGCGCGCTTCGGTGTCGGCGAAGGCGAGGGGGCGGGGGGCGTCGCCGAATTGCTGGTGTTCGACCTGGGCGATGGCGCGGAGGCCGCCGCGGACGCGGTCAGACCAGCGGGCGACGGAGCGGGCGACGGCGGACGCCTGTTTGTGCTGGGGCGTGGCGGTCTCGCGGTCGAGGCGGACGCCGGCGGCGAGTTCCTCCGAGGTAAAAACGCGAATCGGGGTGTTTTCGATGGCGAGGGAGTAGGAGCCGGCGGGCAGGCCGGTGACGCGGAGAGACTCGCGGTTGAGCGAGTCGGCGAAGGCGAAGAGGGCGAGGCCGGGTTTGGTGTCGGCGGTGGCCGGGAAGGGCAGGCTGCGGGCGTGGACGGTGAAACGCAGCGCGCCGTCGGCGTCGCGGACGGGGCGGGTGACCTCGGCGTTTTCGGCGGAGACGATGGCGAGGCGGGAGGCGTCGAGCGCGACGGCGGAGACGACGGGCGGGGCGCCGAGTCCGCGCAGGAGCGCGCCGGCGATGAAGAGGTGGCCGGGCGGTCCGGGGTGGATGCGGTCGCCACCGACGAGGCTGAAGGCGGGGTCGGCGCGCTGGCGGTCGAGATTGAAGGCGGTCATGGGCCCGTGGACATCGACGACGGAGACGCCGGCGGAGGCGGCGACCTCGCGAACGATGTCGGCGCAGCGGGCGAGACCGGTATTGCAACCGGGACGGTTGGCGGAAGGCAGGGTGGCGGTGTCGTCGAAAATAGACGGGGTCACCAGGACGACCTGAGCTCCGTCGGCGCGGAGGCGGGTGGTGAGGGCGGAGAGGCGTTCGCGGTAGCTCCGGAGGGAGTCCTCGCGTTTTTGGAGGGTGTTGGCGGACGGTTCGCCGGTCTGGTAATTGTCGCGGCCGACGTCGTTCATGCCGAGCATGACGGTGGCGAAGGTGGGGCGGCGCGGGGCGATGTCCCAGTCGTAGCGACGAAGGGCGCCGCCCAGGCTGTCGCCTGAGATGCCGGCGTTGAGCAGGGAGATGTCGCGGCCGGGGAAGCGGGTGGCGAGGAAGAGGCGGACGAACTCGGGGTAGCGGCCGTCCTGGGTGATGCTGTCGCCGATCAGCATCCAGCGGGTGCCGGGAGAGAAGGGCGCGACGGCGGGCGCGGCGGCGTCGGCGGCGCGGGCGGGGAGCGCGACGAAGGCGGCGAGGCCGGCGTGCAGCAGGAGCCGGAGCAGGATGCGGGACGGCGTATTCATTTTTTAATGACGGCAAGGACGTGGTTGGACGGGAGCGCGACGCGGCCGGCGGGGACGGGGTTGCCGGTGAGCAGATCGAGACCGGCGAAGGGGGAGTCGAACCAGCCGTCGGCGGGCTCGGTGTTGGTGGCGACGTAGCCGGCGCGGCCGTCGGCGGACTCGCGCGGGAGGAGGAAGACGCCCGGGGAGCTGGTGCGGGTGCGGCGGACGGGCGTGGCGGCGAGCACGTGTTCAAGCAGGTCGCCGTAGCGGCCCTTGGGCCAGGCGGCGAAGACGACGACGCGGCCGGCGCCGATCTTTTTCTCCACGGCCCAAGAGAGGTCCTTGGGGTAGCCGGACGTGTAGCGGCCGAGGGCGGTGCAGTCGCCGGGATCAAGGGCGTAGGCGAGCCCGTGGAGCGGGAGCGTGGCTTCGCCCAGCGTGCCGTGGAGTCCGTCGGCTTGTTGCCAGAAGCGGGTGCGGAAACCGAGGGCGGCCTCGAGCGGGCCCATGCCGCGGTCGGTGAAGACGGCGGCACATTCGTCGCGCAGGGCGGAAGCGGGGCCGACGATCCAGGTGCCGCCTTTCTCCACCCAGGCCAGGATGCGGGCGATGAGGTCGGCGGGCAGGATGGGTATCCACGGGGAAAGCACGACGCGGTAGGCCGCGGGGTCGCCGGACTCGGGCAGGAGGTCGTGGAACCAGCCGCCGGCGAGGAGCGGGTCGTCCACCTCGCGGCGGTAGGTCCACTGGGCGTCGGAGCCGGGGAACATGGACGCGCCGCGCAGGAGGAGTTGTTTGGAGAGCTTGGGATCGTGGACGGCGATGGACGGCGTGGCGGGAGGAAGGTCGGCGAGCAGGGGGCGGGCGCGTTCGAGGAAGGCGGAGACGGTCTTGATCTCGGCCCACGCTGGAGTGGGCTCGCCCCAGCAGGTGAGGACGGCTCCGTGGCAGGATTCGACGCCGGTGCGTTGCTGGCGCCAGAGCCAGTATAGGTGGGCGGTGGAACCACCGCCGTAGAAGAGGGCGGCC
>JAIYBI010000352.1 GCA_027488595.1 Opitutaceae bacterium
CTGCGGTCTTTGCGCTGGGCTGGCCGGACTCATGGCGGCGGCGAACATCCGGGCGGCGGATTCCTACCGCATGGGCGAGAACATGGAGCTCGATGCGATTTTCGCGGTGGTGGTGGGCGGCACGGCGCTAAGCGGCGGGCGCTTCCTTTTGCTTGGTGCTTTCGTCGGCGCGCTGCTGCTTCAGACCCTGACCACGACGATGTATAATCTCGGCGTGCCGCCGGCGATCGCGCCGGTGCCCAAGGCGGTGCTCATTCTTGTGGTGTGCCTGCTGCAATCCGAGCACGCGCGCCGCTGGTTCGGCGGCTTGTTCAAAAGCGGAGGCCGCGCATGAGCCCACGGCTTCGCCAACGCATACCGCTGCTCGCGACAGCGGGCATCTTTCTGGTGCTCTTCATCGGCGCGGGCCTGCTTTACGAGGGCTTTTTCTCACCGCGCGTGGCGGTCAACCTGCTCGCGGATAACGCGGTGCTCGGCATCGTGGCCACGGGCATGACGCTCGTGATTTTTACCGGCGGCATCGACCTCTCGGTGGGCGCGGTGGTGGGCTTTACCTCGATATTGACCGCCACGTTGATCAAGCACGGCGTGCATCCGGCGGCGGCTGCCGCTGCGGTGCTCGCGATCGGGGCTGGACTGGGGGCGGGCATGGGGACGCTCATCCACGTGTTTCGGCTGCCGGCGTTTTTGATCACGCTGGCGGGTATGTTTCTGGCGCGTGGCGGGGCGTTCTGGATCAGCACCGAGTCCACCGGAATCAACCATGCGGGCTGGACCGGGCTTTCGAGCTTTGAACTCGTGCTCGGACCGGTGGCCCTCCCCACCACGGCGCTGATCGTGCTCGGCGTGCTCGTGATCGGTTATGTGCTCGCGCACCACACGCGCTTCGGGCGCAACCTGCTTGCGGTGGGCGGCAATGAAAACTCCGCGCTGCTCATGGGCCTGCCGGTCGGGCCGACCAAGATCGCAGCCTATACCCTGAATAGCACCCTCGCGGCGCTGGCCGGACTGGTCGCGACGATTTACACCGGCTCGGGCAATCCCAGCACGGGCAGCGGGCTGGAACTCGACGCCATCGCGGTGGTGGTGATCGGCGGCACCCTGCTGGCGGGCGGACGCGGGCACATGGCCGGCACGCTGCTGGGTTTGCTGGTATTTGGGACGATCCAGACTGCGATGCTCTTCGACGGGCGGCTCAGTTCCTGGTGGATCCGAATCGTGGTGGGTCTGCTGCTGCTTGCGTTTATCCTTCTGCAACGCGCGCTGCTGCGCGGTGCGGGTAAACGCGCCTAGAAGCCTCGGATTGGTTTTTGAATTTATGATTAAACTAACGCGATGGGTGCTTGGTGTATGCTGGGTGATAGCCGGGCTTGGCGCCGGCGAGGTGAAGAGCCCCGACGGCCGCCTCGCGGTGGACGTTCGACTGACGGCGGACGGTGCGCCGGTTTATGAACTGCGGCGCGACGGCGAACTCGTCCTTGGCGAGTCCAGACTGGGCTTGGTGCGCGACGATGCCGACTTCTCGCGCGGACTGAAACTGATCGGTGAATCGAAGACCACGGTCGTAAAAGATCGCTACGAACTGCTCACGGCCAAGCGGCGCGTGAATACCTACCGCGCTCACAAAAAAATATTCCGGCTGGCGGCGGCGGGGGGACAACGGGTGCATGTCGTGTTCCAGGTTTCCAACGACGGCGTTGCCTTCCGGTATGTGTTTCCGGATATGGACGAGACTCCGCGCACGGTCGGGGAGGAGATCACCTCGTTCCGGTTCCCGACCGGCAGCAAAGCGTGGTTGCAAGCGATGTCGGTCGCGCAGACCGGCTGGGCCAAAACCAATCCCTCCTACGAAGAATACTATGAACAGGAAATCGAGGCGGGGACGCCCTCTCCGCTTGGCGCGGGCTGGGTTTTTCCGGCCCTGTTTCGCACGGGCGAGACCTGGGTTTTGATTTCTGAAACGGGACTTGGGCGCGGTTATTGCGGGACGCGTCTGCGGCACGAATCGGTCGGAGGCGAGTATCGCATCGGGTTTCCCGACGCACGCGAAACGATCGGCGGCGAGCCGGTGAACCCCCGGTTTTCGCTCCCATACTCGACTCCCTGGCGGGTGATCGCGGTGGGTGATCTGAAGACCGTCACCGAGTCCTCGCTCGGCACGGACCTCGCGGATCCCGCGATCCGAACGGCGAAGCTGGCGGGCGCGCCGGGCAAGGCGTCGTGGAGCTGGCCGAAGCTCGGCGACAGCAAGACGGTTTACGACGTGCAGCGGCGGTTCATTGATTACGCGGCCGAGATGGGCTGGGCGTATTGCCTGATTGATGCGCTTTGGGACAAACAAATCACGGAGCAGCAACTCGCGGAGCTGCTGGCCCACGCGAAGACGAAAAACGTCGGCGTGCTGCTTTGGTATAACTCGAACGGCGACTGGAACGACGCGTTCCAGACTCCGAAGCACCGGGTGCTAAAACCGGTTGAGCGCCGGGCTGAGTTTGCCCGCTTGCGAGCGCTCGGCGTGCAAGGGGTGAAGATCGACTTTTTCGGCGGCGACGGGCGCGCGTTTGTGGAGCTTTACCATGATCTTCTCGAAGACGCGGCGAAGGCCGGCCTGCTGGTGAATTTTCACGGTGCGACCCTGCCGCGCGGCTGGTCGAGGACCTATCCGAACCTGATGACGGTGGAGGCGGTGCGGGGCTACGAGTTCGTCACCTTCGAGCAGGTCAACGCCGACCGCGCGCCGGCGCACATGGCGATGCTGCCCTTTGCCCGGAATGTTTTCGATCCGATGGATTTTACGCCGGTGTGTCTGGTCGGGCCGGGCAAGATCAAGCGGCGCACGACGGTGGCGGCCGAGCTGGCGACGGCGGTTTTGTTTACGTCGGGCATCCAGCACTACGTCGAGATACCGGATGTGATGGCGAGGCAACCGGACTACGTGCGCGAGGTTTTGAAGACCCTGCCAACGGTGTGGGAGGAGTCGCGTTTTCTGGCGGGTTATCCCGGCAAGCTTGCGGTGTTCGCCCGGCGCGGAGCGGATGGACGCTGGTGGGTGGCTGGTTTCAACGGTGAGCCCACGGCGAAGTCGGTGGAGGTATCTTTGGCCGGTTTCGGCCGGGGCGATGCGGTGTCGGTTATCACCGACGGCGAGTCCGGCGGTTTTGTGCGGAGCGACAACACGCTCGATGGTGCCGCCCGCGTCCTTCGAATGGATTTAAAACCGTATGGCGGGTTTCTGGCGACAGGACAGTGAGGCAGTTCTTTTCCGTCGCTGGTGGGCAGTTTAACGGTCCGATGAACGGGTGATTGGAAGCGCGTGGGAAAAGCGGTGGATACCTGGGCCCACCTCGAGCGGCGGCCGGACACCTTCGGGGAAATGGAGCGTGGCCTGGGTGCCGTTTGGAATTTGGACTTCCCAACTGAAGTGGCCTGAGACGTGCCTCCAACGGCTGCCGATGCGTCCATTCGGGCCATCGTAGTGGGCCTCGCATGATGTCAGCGGGGCGGCGAGGTGGGGCGAGAGCTCGAGGCGGCGAAAGGCGATTGAATCGCCTGCCTGACGGATACCGGCGACATACTCGGTGAACCATTCCTGCACGTGGCCGAACATAAAATGGTTCATGGAAGTGCCGGGACCGTCCCAGGTTTCGCTGAGTGTTTTACAGCCCTGGGCAAGCATATAGCCGTAGCCGGGCTTGTCGGTGCGATCTATCATCCGGCAGATGATGTCCGAGCGGCCGGCGCGGCCGAGCGCGCGGAGCACAAAGGGCCAGCAGACCTCGCCGGCGGTGGGGCGATAAGCCATGGCTTCGATGTCGGAGATCAGGACGGCGAGCGCGGCGGGGCGGCCTTCGGGCGGCAGCAAGTCGAAGGCGAGTGCGACGGCCTGCGCGGCTTGGGATCCGGTGGCGACGACGCCGGTGGCGGATTGCCAGTAGGCGGCGAGAAAATCGTGGCGTGCTTCTGCGGCGAGGGAGTCAAAGCCGGAGGCGAGGGTTTCATCGCCAAGGAGACGGGCGGTTCGGGTGACGATGCGTGCGTTGTCGTGCAGGAAGGCGGTGGCGGGCAATTCGAGCGGGGTCAGCGAGACGTAGTCGTCGAGGGATTTGTTGCCGCAGCGATACCAGTTGTGTCCGCAGCCCTCAGCCACGGGAGTCCAGTCGAACCAGTCTCCGAGGTGGCCAGCGCAAAGGCCGCGCGCATCGCGGGTCGTTGCGAGGTAGCGGGTGTAGCTCGCCATGGAGGCGAGAGATTCGCGTAGAACAGCGAGGTC
>JAIYBI010000054.1 GCA_027488595.1 Opitutaceae bacterium
AGGCCCACCCGTTTACCCTCCTGCGAGCGCGTCCTTTATGGTGCCGATTACAACCCGGACCAGTGGATGAAGGAAGAGGCGGTGTTGCACGAGGACATTGTGCTCATGCAGCAGGTGCATGCGACCTCGGCCTCGATCGGTATCTTCTCATGGACCGCACTCGAGCCGGCGCCCGGAGTATATACCTTCGAGTGGCTCGACGCCACGATGGAGCGCTTCGCCAAAGCCGGACTTTCCGTCTTCCTCGCCACCCCTAGCGGGAGCAAGCCGATGTGGCTTTCCGAACTTCACCCCGAGATTCGTCGCGTTGATCGCGATGGCCGCCGCGAGCCTTCGGGCGGGCGCCACAATCATTGTCCGACTTCCCCGGTTTACCGGGATGCCGTGAGACGCATCAACCGCGCGCTGGCCTTGCGCTTCGGCAAGCATCCTGCGCTCGCACTTTGGCACATTGGCAACGAGCTCAACGGCGAGTGCCACTGCGATCTCTGCAAGACCGCTTTTCATGACTGGCTTCGTAACCGCTACGGCAGCCTCGAGGAGCTGAACCGCGTCTGGTGGACTTCCTTTTGGAATCACACATTCACCGATTGGTCCCAGGTTCCAACCCACGACCAGAGCATAGACGGGCTGTCCGTGGACTGGCTGCGTTTCGTCAACGAGCAACACGTATCCTTCCTCGAAAACGAGATGGCACCGCTGCGTGAACTCACGCCCCACGTTCCCTGCACCACCAACATGATGGGGACCAATCGGGGAACCAACTACTGGCAGTGGTCGCGCACCCTCGATTGCATTTCCAACGACATCTACCCGCTGCACGACGATCGTGAGGATTCCTGGCGCAAATCCCTCAGTTCCGATTTCACCCACAGTCTCATGCGCGGCTTCGCGGGTGGCGACCCCTGGATCCTGATGGAGTGCTCTCCCAGCTCCGTGAACTGGAGCAAGGTCAACAAACTGAAACGCCCCGGCGTCCACCTTCAGGAGGTGATCCAAGCCGTTGCCAACGGTGCCGACGTGGTGCACTATTTTCAGTGGCGCAAAGGGCTCGGAGGTTTCGAGAAATTTCACGGTGCCGTGATTGATCACGAGGGCGGCACCGAGTCCCGGGTTTTCAAAGAGTGCGCCGAGGTCGGGCGCATCCTTCAGTCTCTCTCCCCAGTCGTAGGCCTGGCCCCAGCTCGCGCCCCGGTGGCAATGATCTACGATTGGGAAGCCCGCTGGGCGCTTGAAGCCTCGGCAGGACCGAAAAAGGGTGAACACGGCGACCGCTACACCGAGGCCTGCGTCGAGCATTTCCGCGCCCTGCGCTCAGCCGGCATAGAGGTGGACCTGATCTCCACCGACGCAGATTTCTCATCCTACCGCGTGGTGGTCACCCCCGCGCTTTTCATGCTGTCCGCCGACACCGCACGCAGGCTCTCCGAGTTCGCGGCCAAGGGCGGTGCCTGGGTGGCGACCTACCTCACCGGTTACGTGGACGAAAGCAACCGCTGCTGGCGGGGCGGTTTTCCCGGCCCCGGTCTGCGCGAAGTTTTCGGTCTCTGGAACGAAGAAGTGGATTACCTTTTCAGCGAGGAAAAGGTGCGCGTTCGGGGCGCTCTTTTTGAGGCCGACGGGCACACTCAGGCGTCGGACATCGTCGAGAGGCTCCATGCCGAGGGCGCGCGCACGCTGGCTACCGTCGCATCCGAGTTTTATGCCGGCTCTCCCATTATCCTGCGCAACGACTGGGGACAGGGCGATGCCTTCTACGTCGGTGCCCGCCTTGCCGAGAAGGGTTGCGCCTCATTCTACGAGTATCTCGCCACCGAGCTCGCCCTGCCCCGCCTCATTCTGCCCCGGGGTGTTATCCGCAAAGTCCGCGTCGGCGCCGACGGTCCGGTTGAGTTCCTCTTCAACTATACGCGGCACGAAGTTGCCGTGGATCTCGAAGCCGATACATTCATTCGTATCCAAGACGGCCAGATCTGCCACGGCAAAATCACTCTCAGACCCTACGATACCTTGCTCAAAGGAGCACGGAGAAACCCGGTCGCACAGAAGCCTGGAACCTACCCTCAACCCCATGAACTGCAAACCTCGTAGCACCCGCGCTAAAGCCGGAGCTTTCACCCTGATCGAGCTCCTCACCGTCATCGCCATCATCGGTATTCTGGCCGCCATCATCATTCCGACGGTGGGCAGCGTTCGAAAGTCCGCCAAATCCGCTCAAGCACTCAGCAACGCCAAGCAGATTGGAATGGCGAACCTTCTCTACTCGCAGGATTACAAAACGGAGCTGCTCGGATGGGGTCCCGACGGGTCAGAGCCCGTCGCGAACGCGGTTCTGCGAAACTTCGCCATCTACCTCGGGAACCAGAAATTCAGAAATCAAAACTACCAATTCACAGATAGAGATTTGATGGGATCGCTTGCAACCTACGTTGACCCCCTGGTTCCTCAAGAATTCCGGAAATACAATACAGTGGAATGGACCTGGTCGTTTAATTCCATTTTCAACTACAGTTACGGTCGGCGCCGGGAGCTCGGATCAAGCGCAGCAAGCGGTCCTCGGCGCCTGTCCGAATTCCGAGATTACTCACGGGTCCTTTACGTCGTGAGTGGCGGTTACGAGCTGAGCGACGTGAACGCTGCGAACGCAGCGCTCCTCACGACGCCGGTGGGCCGTCAGGCGATTTTCTACTACCATGGCGACGGCAAGAAAACTCCCGGGGTGTTTCTCGACGGCCACGCCGAAATGCTGAGCTAC
>JAIYBI010000305.1 GCA_027488595.1 Opitutaceae bacterium
ACCACGCCCCAGTCCGACGTGAAGGGCAAATGGGAACTCTCCACCCCCGTCACCGCCAAAAACTTCTCCGCCGTCGCCTACTTTTTCGCCAAGGAAATCCGCCGCACCCAAAACGTCCCCGTCGCCGTCTTCAACGACGCCTGGGGCGGCACGCCGGTCAAGACTTGGATGAACGTCGAAAGCCTCCGCTCCAGCTCCAGCCCAGTCCTCGCCAAGACGCTCGCCGAGTGGGAAAAGGCCCTCGCCCAGCACCTCTCCGTCAAGGACAAGCCCGAGCTCATGACGGCCTACTACGCCGACATGAAGGATTGGGAAACCAACGTGCAGCCGCGCATCAAAGCCGCCAAGGCCGCCGGCAAACCCGCCCCCGCTGACGCCCGCCCTGAGCCCGTTCAGCCCGATCCCATCGCCATGCCGTCCGCCTCGAAGCGCCCGTCCACCCCCACCATTTCCTACAACGCCATGATCGCCCCGCTCGCACCCTACGGCCTGCGCGGCTTCCTCTGGTATCAGGGCGAGGCCGACGCCTCCCGTGGTCTCGAATACCGCGAACTCTTCCCCGCCCTCATCCAGGGCTGGCGCACCGTCTGGGGCCAGGGCGACCTGCCTTTCCTCTTCGTGCAACTTCCCTCCAACGGCAAAGACACCGTGCCCGTCGCCGCCCAGTCCAACACCATCCCCTGGCTGCGCGAGGCCCAGGCCCGCACCCTCGCCCTTCCCGCCACCGGCATGGCCGTCACCCTCGACATCGGCAATCCAGCCGATGTCCACCCTGACAACAAAATCCACACCGGCCAACGCCTAGCCCTCGTCGCCCGCGAGACAGTTTACGGCGAAAAGATCACCGGCACCAGCCCGCTCTACCGCGACCACACCGTATCCGGCTCTTCAATACGCATCCGCTTCACCAACACCGGCGGCGGTCTCGTGATCGGCGAGGCGCCCTGGCGACCGCCGGCGCCGAAGCCTGGCCGAAAGACAAACTCGTCGGTTTCTACATCGCCGGCGAAGACAAGAAATGGGTCGAAGCCTCCGCCCGCATCGAGGGCGATGCCGTCATTGTCTCCGCCCCGTCCGTCGCCGCCCCAGTCGCCGTCCGCTACGGTTGGGCCAGCTCGCCGCCCGTAAATCTCTCCAACAAGGAGGGCCTCCCCGCCGCGCCTTTCCGCACCGACGACTGGCCCCGCTAAAATCCGCCATGCCCGCCACCCTCCGCAATCCCGTCCTCACCGGCTTCCACCCCGACCCGTCCATCTGCCGCGTCGGCGACGATTTCTACATCGCCACCTCCACGTTCGAGTGGTTCCCCGGCGTGCGCATCTACCACTCGCGCGACCTCGCGAACTGGCGGCTCGCCGGCTCCGCCCTCGATCGCGTTTCCCAGCTCGACATGCGCGGCTGCCAGAACTCCGCCGGCATCTGGGCCCCGTGCCTCACCCACGCCGACGGCAAGTTCTGGCTCATCTACACCAACGTCCGCCACCACGGCCACCCCATCGTCCACGACACCCCCAACTACCTCGTCACCGCCGACCGCATCGAGGGCCCCTGGAGCGAGCCCGTCTATCTCAACTCCAGCGGCTTCGATCCCAGCCTCTTCCACGACGACGACGGCCGCAAATACATCGTCCAGATGCAGACCGGCGAGGCCGCCACTCCGCGCCGCTTCGACGGCATCCTCCTCCAGGAATACGACCCCGTCACCGCCCGTCTCCTCGGCGATCCCGTCAACATCTGGGCCGGCTCTCCCATCGGCATCACCGAGGGCCCGCACCTCCTCAAAAAAGACGGCTGGTATTACCTCATTACCGCCGAGGGCGGCACCTCCGTGCGCCACGCCGTGAGCGTCTGCCGCAGCCGCGATCTCCTCGGCCCTTACGAGATCCATCCGCAAAACCCCATCCTCACCGCCTACCAAAAGGAACACCTCGCGATGTGGTCCACCGGCCACGGTTGCTTCGTGGACACGCCGCGCGGCGAGTGGTTCACCGTCCACCTCTGCCACCGCCCGCTCCAGCGCCCCGGACGCCTCGTGCTCGACCGCGAGGAGAATAAATCCGTCCCGCTCGGCCGCGAGACCGGCATCCAAAAACTCCGCTGGGACGCCGACGGCTGGCCCCGCCTCGCCAACGGCGACAACTCCCCGCGCGACACCGTCGAGGTTGATCTCCCCGCCCACCCCTGGCCCGCCGAGCCCGGCCGCGTTTCCTTCACCGGCCCCTCGCTCCCTCCCGTCTTCCAAACCCTGCGCGAACCGCCCGACGAATCGTGGCTAAGTTTCTCCCGCCGCCCCGGCGCACTCAGCCTGCGCGGACGCGATTCGCTCGCCTCCACTTTCGACCAGAGCGTCGTCGCCCGCCGCCTCCAGCACCACCACGCCGCCGCCGAAACCGTTCTGCACTTTTCCCCGCGCAACTTCAAACAAGCCGCCGGACTCATCACCTACTACGACCGTTTTCACTACCACTATTTCCGCGTCACCGCCGCCGGTCCCGGCCGCGCCAAGCTCGGCGTTTACACCTCGGCCTTCGACAAACTTTCCCGCCACGAGGTCGCCGAGTTCCCCGTCGAGATCGCCGCCGCCGGCCTCCGCCTCCGCATGGAAATGCGCGGCGTCGAGCTGCGCTTCTCCTACGCACTCGGCACCTCTGCCGACGCCGCATGGCAAACGGTCGAACGCGTCTTCGAAGCCACGCTCTGCGGCGACTGGGCCTCTCCCCAAGGCGGCTTCACCGGCACCTTCTGGGGCGTGTGCTGCCAGGATCTCGCCACCCGTGACGCCTGGGCCGATTTCTCCGGCTTCGACTACCAACCACTCTGACGCGCAGCCTTTCTGGATGCCCGGACGCGCCTGCAGACTCCCAACGCGCCCTTCTCACCAAGCTTGCCAAAAGGAAGCAAAATGCTTCCTTTCTCTCACCATGCCGACGCTCGTCATCAAATCAGTCCCCGCCAAGCTCCACGCCCGGCTCAAACGCACCGCCGCGTCCCATCGCCGCTCGCTCACGCAGGAGACCATGCACCTCCTCGAAAAAGCCCTCGCCGCCGAGGACGCCGCCCCGCCGCCCGCTCCGCGCATCGGTCCGTCCTACTGGGCCACCCGTCCGCTCCAGCCGGCCTATGCGTCCGCCCTCGCCGCCGGGGCGTTTTCCGATGGTGAGGATTCCACCGCCGCCGTGTCCGCCGGGCGCGACGAACGATGATCGCCGCTTACTTCGACACCGCTTACCTGCTTAAGCTCTACCGCCCCGAGCCGGGCTCCGAAGCCGTGCGCACCCTCGCCGCCAAAGCAGACGTGCTTGTCTGCTCCCTTCACGGTAGGGCCGAACTCATCGCCGCCGCCCACCGCAAAGTCCGCGAAGGCACCGCCACCCGAGCCCATGTGGACGCGCTCCTCGCCCAGGTCGCCGCCGACCGCGCGGCGGGTGCCCTCGACTGGCTGCCCATCACCGAGGCCCACCTTGACCGGGTGACAGCCGCCTTTCGCCGCGCCCCCTCCACCGTCTATCTCCGCGCCGCCGACGCCCTCCACCTCGCCAGCGCCGCCGAGGCGGGCTTCGTCGAGATCTACTCCAACGACCGCCACCTCCTTGCCGCCGCCCCGCTCTTCGGCCTGCGCGGCCTCGACGTGATCGGACCTTAATCACCCCTCCCACCGCGCAGCCCGGTTGATTTGCCATAGTTTGCGCAGGTTTAACTCGTTTAGCCGCTCGGTCTGTGGGCATAGTTTGCCGTCAAATTGTCGCGTGCCTTCCACCCTGCGGACGGCCTGACCTTGCCCTCAATCGCACGATTCCAGTGCCGCTTTCCCGGCAGCGTTTACCCTCCGATTTATGCTCCCCATGAAACCCCTTCTCTTCGCCCTCGCCTGTCTTGGTTTTGTATCCATAATCCAAGCACAGACGCCGCAGCCACCCGTCTCTCCGCCCCCGCCGCCAGACCAGGGCCTGCCCTACACGCGTTCCGCCCGCACCGCCGCGCTCGCCAAACTCGGCGACCGTATCGCCGTCTTCGCCGGCAGCCGCTACGGCTACGTGCAGGGCCTCAAAACCCGTCTCGATCCCGCGCAGCTCCGCTCCGGCGAGGCCGTCCTTTCGCCCGAAGGCGCCGTTCTCGTGCCCGCCGCCTTCGCTGCCGCGCTCGACCTCGGCCCGCTCTCGCCGCCGCCCGCGCCCGACGGCCTCGGCGACCGCTGGGTTTACGACCTCGGCCTCAAGCCCGCCCCCGCCTCCGCTCCGGCCGTCGTCAATCTCGCCGGCCTCGCACGCGCGAAGGGCCTCGTCGTCTCGCAACACCCGCGCGGCCTGCTCGTCGTCGGCCGCACCGCCCTGACGTTTTCCGAAAACGAATCCGCCCTGCTCGACAGCGTCATCACCCTCTTCGATACGCCGGAGAAATTCGCCGACCCCGACATCGCCACCCGCCACCTCCCCGCCCTCGCCGCCCAAGGCAAGTGGACCGACCACGTCAAGGTCAGCCCCGAACAGCTCGCCCTCCTCAACGGCCCGGCCACCGACTGGCCCGGCGTGCCGCGCTCCGCCTACGACGAATCCGGCATCGCCCGTTCCGTCTTCGGCTCGCCCGTCCCCCCTCCCGGCGTTTACCCGCGCGTCCTCCTCAGCCCCGAGGACATCCCCGCCTTCGCCGCCCGCGTCAAAAACTCCACCGTCGGCCGGATGTCGCTCATCGAGATGGAAAACCTTTTCGCCCGCTCGTGGTGGGACCCCAAGACCAGCGACGGCCGCGTTTTCGAAAAACTCTCCACTGGCGATCTCGCCGGCCTCGAATGGGACGTCCCCGCCGGCCGCCCCGCCTTCACCGCACCCCACACTTTCAAGGGCCAGAAACCCGGCATCACCAACTCCCACATTCCCTACGTGCCCGACTGCCTCGTCGCCATGGCGCTCTACGCCCTCGTGCAGGACGACGACGTCCTCGGCCGCCGCGTCGCCACCGCCTTCGCCAACTACCAGCTCCTGCGCGAGCCCCTGCTCGACGCCTTCCTCGCCGTCAGTGACTCCGAGTTCGCCTCCTCGATCATCCTGCCCGACGGCTCCGTCGTCCCTTCCAACGGCGCCGGCGCCGCCACCCACTGGCGCAACATCCACGGCATCGTGGGCAACACCACCCTCGGCCCGGGCCTCGATCTCGCCGGCCGCTGGATGACTCCCGCACAAAAAGAAATCCTCCGCCGCGTCATCGCCAAGGCCACCTACGGCCGCCGCTCCTACGGCCAGGACGGCCCCGTGCGTTTCCGCGATGTCAACTGGATGACTTGGGACACTCCTCACTTCCTTGCCCTCACCGCCATCGAGGGCCTGCCCGGCTTCGACGCCGAGGGCTGGGCCGCCGGTGCCGAGAGCCTCCGGACCGTCTGCGACTGGGGCATTGATCCCGCCGGCGTCGTCTTCGAGTCCAACGGCAAAAGCCCCGGCTCCTTCGGCGCCTACTTCATGTCGCTCGTCGCCCTCGCCCGCCGCGGCGACAACCTCTTCGCCCATCCCCACCTCCGCCGCCTGCCCGAGGGCCAGGTCCAGATGACGTCCCCCAACGGCCGCACCATCGTCAACAGCGGCACCCAATACGTCCCCTACAGCCGACAGCACCTCTCCCCCGGCTTCCTCCTCCAGCTCAAATCCGTCTATCCGCAAAACCGCGCCATTGACTATCTGCTCACCCAGGCCGCCGCCCAGCGCGCCACCGGCCCCGGCTCCCCGCCCGCCCCCGACGCCGCCCCCATCGTGCCCGTCGCCGGCCCCTTCAACGCCGACGCCTACCGCGCCTCCCTGGCCAAAATGAGCCGCGTGCGCCTGCCCAGCCTCACTTACCCGGGCTTCGTCCGAAACGTCCTCTTCGACTCCGACCACACGCCCGCCACCCGAGCCGACACCGGCCTCCCGCTCGATTTCTCCACGCCCGTCCACGGCGTGTTCTCCGCCTACTCCGACACCTCGCCCGACGCCGCCTGGATCAACCTCCTCGTCCGCCCCAACCACTACCTCGGCGCCGGCCACCACCACGCCGACGCCGGCATGTTCCACTTCTCCGCCCTCGGCATAGATTGGATCACCGAGTCCGCCTTCCCCGAAAACTACTCGGGCAACTACCACAACCTCGTCCAGGTGGACGGCCTCTCCCAGGCCCAGCCCATCCCCGGCGTCATCAACGGCTACAACGCCGCCGCCACCTGGCTCGGCTCCACCTCCACCCCCACCCTTTCCACCGCCGCCGCCGATCTCACCTACGCCTATTCCTGGCGCTGGAATACCCAGCCTCCCGCCGTTTGGTCCGCCGAGACCCGCGCCCTCGGCTGGGAGATGGATCCCTCGCCCGGGATCGCCCGCATCTTCGCCGGCACCGCCCGCTACAAACTCCGCCCGTGGTGGGGCAACTACGCCCAGTCCAATTTCATCGCCACCAGCCGCGCTCCTTTCAACCCCATGGAGCGCGTCCTCCGCCGCGTCGCTCTCGCCCGCGGCCCGCGCCCCGTCGCCTTCGTCATGGACGACGTCAAAAAAGACGACACCGTGCGCCATTACCAGTGGACCGCCATGCTCGGCGGCGGCGTGGTCCGCGCCGAGCTTCCCGGCCTGCCCGCCCGCGCCATCGCCCTTGCCCATGCCGGCCCCGACCACGACTTCACCAAGTCCGACATCGCCCCCGCCCGAGTCCCCTCCGCCGGCGAGCCGCTGCTTCTCGTGTATTCGCTCGAAGACTACAATCCCGCTCCGGCCGCCGCCGCGTCCGCGCCCGGCTTCGCCATCCAGCGCGTCTCGGCCGTGCGCAACCGCGCCGGAAACCTGGGCTACAGCGACCAGCTTTCCCTCTCCCGCCACGCCGCCGGCACCGTTTTCCGAATCGCCCTTGTGCCTCACCGCGCCGGCGACCCGCTCCCTTCGGAAAAGGAGCTCGCCGCACTCTTCGCCACGCTACCCGACCTTGCGTCCAGATAAATCCCGCCCGCCCGCTTCCGCCGCGACCCTCGCCCTCACGCGGCTCGACAGCGGCGTTGCGATCCCCACACTTTTGCGAAAATTTTCCATCATGCCGCGCCGCCCAAAATCCGAATCGCAAACCGCCACTTCGAATATCAACCTCGAAACCATTGCGAGCGCTCTGGGCGTCGCCGTATCAACGGTTTCCCGCGCGCTCAACAACCACCCCGGCATCCACCCGACCACCCGCCTGCGCATCCAGACCGAGGCCGCGCGTCTGGGCTACGCGGTCAAACGGCGCGGCGAGGAAAACGCCGCGGCCAACCCCTCGCGCAAGATCCGCCACCTTCTCACGCTCGCCCAGACCATCAACCACGCCAGCCAGCAGGGCTACCTCACCGGCATCAGCCGGGCAGCCCAGGCCAACGATGTCGGCGTGTTCTCCCACCACTGCACCGCCGAGAACGCCGCCTTGATTCTCGAACCCGCCCGCCAGCCCGCCGCACTGAAAATCCCGGACCTTACCGGCGTGATTTTTATCCATCGCTGGCCGGAGGCGGTCGTCGCCCGCATCGCGGAAACCCGCCCCTGCGTCTCCCTGATCCATCGCTACCCGGGCCTGCCGGTGGATATGGTCGGCATAGACGACGAGAGTAACATCGCCATGCTGGTGGCCCACCTGCGCGCCCGCGGGCACAAACGCATCGGTTTTTTCGGCTACGAAAAATCCTACAGTTGGGCCTGCTCCCGCTTCGCCGCCTACGTGGGTGCACTCGCCGCCGCCGGACTCGACTACAATCCCGCCGATGTCCTGCCCGTTTCGATCGAGGAGGCCAGCGCTCACCAGCCGCCGGACCTGCGCGGTTCCCTGCCTGCCATTCGGGCGCGGCTCAAGGCCGGCGTGAGCGCCTGGATAAGCTCCAGCTTCGTGCTCGCACAAGGTCTCTGCCTCACCCTGCGCGCCGCCGGGCTCGCTGTGCCGGGCGACGTTTCCGTCACTGGTTGCCATGGAGCCGCGCGCACCATGCAGCCGGGCGTGCCTCATCCGACCTCGGTCGAAACCAACGATGAGGAGATCGGCGCCGCCTCAGTCTATTTGCTCACGCAACGGGCCCTCCGCGCGGTGCCCGCACCCACGGTTCTTTTGCTGCCGGGCTATATCGTTCAGGGCGATTCCACGAGCGCGCTCCCGACGTAAATCTCGGGCTTGGAAAGCCTGTCCCGCAAACAGAGGTGTAATCGTCTTCGCACCTCAAAACCGGTCCGCTCGTTCGGTCCGTGAACCGCACGCATCTCGCGTGCGGTCTTGGGCCTCTCACCCGGCACGGTTCGCCCCCGGAGTGCCGCTCCGCTTACGCGAAGCGGATGGCGAGGGCGGCGTGGAGGTCGCGGACGAGTTTTTCGGTAGTGGGCCAGTCAATACAACCGTCGGTGATGCTGACGCCGTATTTAAGCTGCTCCTTCGGCACGGGGAAGGACTGGTTGCCGGCGTGAAGGTTGCTCTCGACCATAGCGCCCATGATGGAGGTGTTGCCGGCCGCGATCTGCGCGGTGAGGGCGCGCAATACCTCGGGCTGATTCTCCGGCTTCTTGGAGGAGTTGTCGTGCGAAGCATCCACCAGGATGGACGCGGGCAGACCGGATTTCACCAGGAGCGTCTCCGTCTCGGCGATGTGGGCGGCGGAGAAATTCGGTCCCTTGGAACCGCCACGCAGCACGATGTGGCAATCGCGGTTGCCACGGGTGCGCACGGCGGCGGCGTCGAGGCCGATACCGAGAAACGTCTGGGGCTGGCCCGCCGCCTTGATGGCGTTGATCGCAACGGTCAGGCCGCCGTCGGTGCCGTTTTTGAAGCCGATGGGCATCGAGAGGCCGGAGGCGAGCTGGCGGTGGGTCTGCGACTCCGTGGTGCGGGCACCGATGGCACCCCAACAAACGAGGTCGGCGATGTATTGCGGGGTGATGGGGTCGAGGAACTCGGTGGCGGTGGGCAGGCCGAGGTCGAGCACTTCGCGCAGAAAGGCTCGGCCGGCGCGCAGGCCGGCGGGGATGTCGTGCGAGCCGTCGAGGTGGGGGTCCATGACCAGACCCTTCCAGCCCACGGTGGTGCGGGGTTTCTCAAAATAAACCCGCATCACAACCATGACGCGGTCGGAAACCTCGGCCGCAAGCGCGGCGAGGCGGCGGGCGTAGTCGCGGCCGCCCTCGACGTCGTGGATGGAGCACGGCCCGATCACGAGGAGGAAGCGGCGCTCGTCGGTGAAGATGATCTTTTGGATCTCGCGACGGGAGGCGGTGATGAAGTCGGCCTGGGCCTCCGTCTTGGGCAGCTCGGCGAGGAGCTGGGCAGGCGTCGGCAGGGGTCGTGTCTCGACGACATTCAGGTCGGAGGTCTTTTGCATGGCGTAAACGGTCAGGTTGAAACAACGCGGTGGCGGAGGGCAAGCCCGCGCCGCGCGGACTGAATGATGCCCGATGCCGGATGACCGAGACGTGAACCGGCGGACGAGACGATTTACATCAAAGAGCGGTCTAAACAGGACTTCTTTAACGCAAAGACGCAAAGGGCGCAAAGGTCTGGAAACGAATTGAACCTTCGCGTGTCTCCGCGCCTCTCCGTCTTTGCGTTGAAGTCGGAAAGATACAGGCGATTGGTATTACGACGGGCGGGCTAGGAAGCTGCGGACCAGCGCGTAGAGCTGGGGTGACTCAAGCAGGAACGAGTCGTGGCCGAGATCGGTGGCGAGCTCGGCGTAGCTGCCGCGTTTTCCAGCGCGTTGGAGCGCGAGGGAAATGGCGCGGTTTTGCTCGGGCGGGAAGAGCCAGTCGCTGGTGAAACCGACCACCAGCACATCGGCCGTCAGCTCGCGGAAGGCGTTTTCGAGCGAGCCGTAGGTGCCGTCGAGGTCGAAGCGATCAATGGCGCGGGTGATGTAGAGGTAGGAGTTGGCGTCGAAGCGGTTGATGAAGCTCTGGCCCTGGTAACGCAGATAGCTCTCCACCTCGAATTGCACATCGAAAGCGGTGCGCGAACCGGCGGCGGCCGAGCCTGCGGCGGCAACGGCGCCGGCGGTGCCAGCGATGGCGGCGGACGACGCTGGCGCGGCGGAGCTTGCCGCAGAAGCGCCCCCGAAAACTGCTGCCGGGGCGCCGGACTCCTTGTCAATCATTGATTGACTAGTAGCTTGGGGGGCGGATGCGGTGGCGCGGGGGGCGACCACGCGGCGGCCGAATTTGCGGTCCATCGAGGCGTCGCTGAGGTAGGTAATGTGGGCCATCATGCGTGCGATGGCGAGGCCGACGCGGGGGCCGCCGTTTTTTGGATAATCGCCGCCATGCCACTCGGGGTCCTGGAGAATGGCCTGGCGGCCGACCTCGTTGAAGGCGATGGCCTGCGCGCTTTCGCGGGCTGTCGTGGCCATGGCGAGCACGCGGCGGGTGTAGCCGGGATACTCGATGCCCCACTGGAGCGCTTGCATGCCGCCCATGGAGCCGCCGAGCGCGGCGTAAAGCGAGGTGAGGCCTAGGGAATCGAGCAGGCGGCGCTGGCTGCGAACCATGTCACGAATGGTGATGGCGGGAAAGCTGATGCCGTAGGCGCGACCGGTGGCGGGGTTGATCGAGGCGGGGCCGGAGGAGCCCTGGCAGCCGCCAAGGACGTTGGCGCAGAGAACGAAAAATTTATTGGTGTCGAGGGCCTTGCCTGGGCCGATCAGGTTGTTCCACCAGCCGGTCTTTTTGTCGGTGAGGGCGTGGATGCCGGCGCAGTGGTGATCGCCGCTGAGGGCGTGGCAGACGAGGATGGCGTTGTCGCGGGCGGGGTTAAGGCGTCCGTAGGTTTCGTAGCGCAGGGTGAAGCCGGGGAGAATCTGCCCGTCGTCGCAGCTGAAGGGCTCGGTGGAAACGTAGTCGCGGGGCTCGACAAGGCCGACCTCGCCGGGTTCGGCGGGGGTGGCGTTGGGAAGGTCGTCGTCGAGCGAGGCGTCGTTCATGCGGCTGAAGCGGGTAACACGAACAACACGAAACGAGGGAAAAGGGGAAACGGAAACTGAGGGGAAGAAAACTGGCGGCGCGAGCAGGGTCGGATTGCCGGGTGGATTGTCGCGTTGCCTAGCGACCGGAAGTGGAGTGGGGTGGACGTCATGAAACTTTTCAAAACGTCAGGATTGATCACAGGCGTAATCGTGGCGGCTGGTTTGACCGCCTGCAGCAAGCCGGAGCAAGCCCCCGCAGCGCCAGCTGCACCGGTAGTCGCGGCCCCCGCAGCGGCGGCGAAAGCCGAGCCGGTGCCCGCTGTCGCAGCGGCTCCGGTCGAGGTGCAGAAAGCGGCGGCAGAAGTGGCGAAGCCCGTGGCCGAAGCGACGGCGAGCGCGTTTAACTTCGCGAACTTCAAGCTACCGGATCTCCAGTCGGCGTCGGTCGGGCAGCTCGCCTCGACGGCGTCGCAATTATTGACCGGTCTAGGCGATTTAACCGGCAAGTCCTCGCCCTCGTCGCTGACGCAAGTGGAGGCGGTGAAGTCTGCCCTCTCGGCCGGCAAGGCGCTGGAGGCGCTCGCGAAGTTGCAGCAGCTCGGCGAGACGGTGAAGGCGATCCCGGGCGCGGAAGGTCTGTTAATGGCCGGCAAGCAAGTTGTGAGCGCGTGGGCACTGAAGCAGGGCTTTGATCCGGCAAAAATCTCCGGCGTGCTCGGGTCCCTGCAGAAAGGTGACTGGGTGGGGCTGGCCTCGCAGGCGGCGACTCTGCTGGGCAAGGGCGGCGTGAGCGGCGAGCAAAAGAGCCTGCTCGATGGCGTGCTGGGCAACTTCGGGGTGGGCGGCGGCGCGGCCTCGGCGGCGGGCGCACTCAAAGGGCTGCTCGGCAAGTAAGGGCTTCAGTCGCTGAAACAAAAAGAGCCGGGCTTTTGGCCCGGCTCTTTTTGTTGGGGGTGAGACAAGCCGACCGACGGACGGATCTACATCACGTCACTTGCGTGCGAGCCGAGCTGCCACCGAAGAGCTCCTTCAGCGAGCTCCAAGCCTTGAGCAGGCCGGCGTCCTGCACGCCGCCTTCGATGGCGTAGGCGCGGACGACGGCGTCCTCGTGGTCGCGATAGCGGGGAGGCAATACGAAGGCGGTTTTCTCGCCGCAACGGATGGACGAAATGAAGAGGCCTTTGCCGACCGAGACCTGGGCATCGAGTTTCACGTCGAGGGTTTTTTCGGGCAGCACCAGCCAGGGGCGGTAGCGGAAAACGAGTTTGCCATTGGCAGGCTCGAGACGGAGACGGCCGTAAGTGCGCATCGGCACGCCTTGTTCGCTGAGGGTGTTGCTGGAGAAGAGCAGGTTTTCACCCTTCTCGACGACCTGGAAGCGGTGTTTACGGAAAGTGAAAAAGTCCCAGGAGAAAATCGTGCCGAAGATCGTCAGGCGGAAGGCCCAGCCGGCGATGAGGTAGGCGATCAAAACAACGACGAGCGAGAGGATCGCGCTGATCCACGGGCTGAGGGTGGCGGTGAGGGCGATGAGGCCGAGCAAGGCGGTTCGGGCGCCCTTGAGGGCGGCATCAATCGCGCCCCAGGGGCTGAGGAGGATGAGGGCGTTGATGGCGTGCGAGGCCATCCAGACGACGAGAAAAACCGCCACGCCGATGGGGACGGTGAGGATGCTCAGCGCCCACGACCAATCAATCGCGCCGACCTGCACGGCGGCCATGCCGTTGGCGGTGAGCACATCGCCGGCGGGCGCGGACTGGGCGATGATCATCTTGGAAAGTGCGCTCATCGTAAAAGGCACCACCGCGCCGGCGGCGACGAGACCCGAGGCCTTGTTCTCGATGGTTTCGAGCACATCGAGGGGCTTTTTCATGCCGGGCGGGAGGACGGCGCCGATGCTGTCTTTGCAGGCGCAGAGACCGACGAGGGCGAGGGCGGGCACGAAGAAGCTCCACTGCGCATACCACGGCAGCGCAGCTTTCTCCTCGGGCGTCTTGGCCTTGGTGGCCTGCCAGGCCCCGAGCGCGGCAGTGCCAAGCAGGGGGGAAATGGCGACCCCGGTGACGGTTGAAATCGTCTTCGCGTAGGCGGACGAAGGCGACGAGTCCTTCGCGGCCGGCGCGGCGGCGGGAGCCGCTTGACTGGGGCCCGCGAGGACAGCTAATACGGAGAGGAACGCGAATAAGGACTTGAGACGTTTCATGTAGTTAAAAATTCCAGAGAGTTGCATGACGAGTCCCGGTCAAAATGCAGGCACATTTCTAAAAGCGTAAAAAGTGCCTTAGGAAACGTTAGGGGCATTCTTCTCGGATTCGTAGGTAAGGCCGATGGCCGCGCGCCAGCGGTCGAGGGTGGCGAGGTTGCCCAGCGTGTCATCCGTGCTCATCTCCGGCACGTCGCTCGCACCCGCCCGCACCGCACGGGCAAAGGCGTCCGCCTCCAGTGCGTAGAGAGGACCCGCCTCGATCACGATCTCGTCGGGCACGGCCGCACCAGCTCGGTGCAGGATGAGTTTGCACGCGCCGCCCCCGCGGTTGACGACCCACGGCGACGGCACCAGCAGCCAGCCCGCGCTGCCATAAATGCGCACCACGTTTTCCTGCGTGAGACCCACACCGGCCGCGACCTGTGCGATCACGCCGTTGTCAAACTTCAAGGTGGCCGCCGCGTAAGCATCCACGCCACTCTCCGGGTGCAGCACGCCCGCGCCGGAGACATCCACCGGATCGAGAAACGGTCGCCTCGCCGCCGCGCCCGCCACGAGCCGCGACATGGACACCGCGTAACACCCCACGTCGAGGATGCCGCCGCCGCCCGCCGCGTTGGCCCACAGACGTGACTCCGCCTGATAGTCGGTGCAAAAACTAAAAGTCGCCTGCACCAGCCCCACCGTTCCCAGCGCGCCTTCACGAATGAGTGAGACGATCTTCGCGGTCTGCGGGTGGCAGCGATACATGAACGCCTCCATCAACACCACCCCTGCGCGCCGCGCGGCGCCGACCATCGCGACCGCCTCGGAGTAGTTTAACCCCAGCGGTTTCTCGCACAGAATGTGTTTGCCCGCCGCCGCCGCCTTCATGACCCACTCGGCGTGCTGCGGGTGGGGCGTGGAGATGTAAACCGCGTCCACTTCCGAATCAGCCAGCAGGCCCTCGTAGGAGCCGTGCGTATTCAGTGCGGCGATACCGTGCTCGGCCGCAAAGCGCCCCGCCGACTCCGCCGAGCGGCTGCCCACCGCGATGAGACGGCCGGAACGCGCCGACTTCAAGCCGGTTGCAAACACGCCCGCGATGCGTCCGGTGGCCAGGATTCCCCAGCGCAGGGGCGGCTCGTTAACGGCAGAAGCGGTGGCGGGATTTTCCATAAATGCGAAACTGCACGACGCGGGCGGATTGCCAAGCGTGCTCCCCTGCCCCATCAATCGCCGCCATGCCGCTCACCAAGGCCGAGATCACCCGACTACGCTCCCTGCAGGACAAAAAAGCCCGCGAGGCCGCCGGCCTCTACGTGGTCGAGAATCCCAAGGTCGTGGCCGAGCTGCTCGCAGCCGGGCATGCCTTCGCGGAGTTTTACGCGACCGACGGGGCCGCATCGCACGGAAGCGTGACCGTGACACCGGCGGAGCTGGCGCGTATCAGTCATTTCCCTACGCCGTCGGATGTTTTTGCCGTCGGCCGCATCAGCCGCGCCACGCTCGCTCCGGGTGAACTCGCGCACGGGCTGACGCTGGCGCTCGACGGCATTCAAGACCCCGGCAACGTCGGCACCTTGTTGCGCATCGCGGACTGGTTCGGCTTCGCGCGCGTGCTGCTTTCGCCGGACAGCGCGGACCTGTTTTCACAAAAGGTAATCAATGCCAGCATGGGCTCCTTCGCCCGCGTGCGGGTGATCACGACGGCGCTGGCAGCCGCGTTGGCGGATGCCGGCGCGGCAGGCGTGCCGGTGCTTGGCTGCGACCTCGCCGGCGAGCCGGTTTACGCTCTGGCGCCGCTGGCGGACGCAGTGGTGGTGATCGGCAGCGAAGGCCGCGGGCTCTCGGCCGGAGTGACGGCGGCCTTGACGCGACGAGTGACCATCCCGCGCCACGGCGGCGCGGAGAGCCTGAACGCAGCCGTCGCCGCCGGGATTGTCTGCGCGGCGTTGCGACGCGGGTGAGGCATTCGCCGCGACCTCGTCTGCGAGGAGCTAAACCACCGCCCTAGCGCACGGCGATGATGATGCCTGCGACGATCAGCATCGCGCCCGCCAGCCGATTCAAGAGCCGCATCCGAGCCGGGCTTGCCAGAAATCGCCGGCTTCCCGCTGCGAGCGCCGCATACGCCGTCATGATCGAACCTACCGTCACGAGCACGATTCCACCCATGACGATGGCATCACCCGCCGAGAGCGCGGGCAGCTCAACAAAGGTTGGGAGCAACCCGGCGTAAAACGCGATCGCCTTGGGGTTGCCAGCCGTCACGAGAAAGCCAGCGATGAAGTTTTGCCCCGCACCCGGGCCGGCACGCTCCATCGGGCCAACCGGCGCGGCGGCACTCGGGCGCTCGCGCCAAAGTTTTACGCCCAGCCAGATGAGATATGCCGCCCCGGCGAATTTCACTGCAATAAACGCCTCACCCATCGAACGGGCCAGTGTCGCCATCCCGAGCACCGCGAGGCAGAAATAAATCAAGTCCCCCAACGCAATGCCGCCCACCATCGCGAGCGCCGCGCGGAAGCCACGCCCGATGGCGCAGGAGACGACGGCAAACACTCCCGGTCCCGGCAGAGCGACGGCAACCGCCAGCGCTACCGTGAACGCAATGAGGACCGAGAAATGCATGAGCGGGGAGCCTGCGCCCTTCCCCTTCGGCGGCAATCGCGGACGTTGCGCTGGGGCGGGCCGAGATGAGGGCGCCTGCCCGTTACATAAATATGGTCCCGCTTCTTCGCGGGAGACATCAGGAGGAGTGGGCGGCGGTGATCTCGATGTTGGCTTTGCGCAGGCGGCGGGCGAGGATCATGGCGAGGTTGCGCAGGATGCCGGCGCCGATCGCGGGGTGCTCTTTTTCCAACGACTCGAAGTCGGCGGCGGAGAGAGCGACGCAGTCCACAGCGGAGTGAGCGACGACCGAGGCGGAGCGCGGCGAGGCGTCAATCAAGGCGAGCTCGCCGAGGGCCGTGCCGGCGGAGAAAGTGGCGACGCGAAAACGCGGTTTTCCGGGTGGCTCGATCCAGACGTCGGCCGAGCCGCGCAGGATGAAATACAGGATGCGATCCGTGCTGCCCGCCTCGATGATGCGCTCGTCGGCGGCGAAGACGTGGTGTTTGAACAGCCCGCGCAAGATGTGTCTGGCCTCGGCGGTGAGGCCGGCGAAAAGTTCGCACTCCTCGGGGTCGAGCAAGCGGGTGTTCCAGCCGGGGCGGGAGCAATGGGCGACAACACGGTTCTCGATGGTCTCGAGGGCGAGTTCGTAGTCGGGGATAAACTCGACGCGGCTCCAGCTCTGATCGGAGAGTGCGGCTTTGAAGGCCTGCTCGAGTTTGCCGAGAATCGGGCCGCTGGTGAGCGTCAGCGTCTTGCCGCCGGTAGTGAGGGTGGTGGCGAGGCGGGCGAGCAGATCGGCAGCCACGTGATCAATGGCGGGAACGTTTTTAAAACTCAGCAGGAGATGATCCGCCTGCTGCGCCTCGCGCAGAGTCTCGCGCACGACACGTTCGGCGGTGGTGAATTGCAGCTCGCCTTGGAAGTGGAGGTGGCGGATGCGGGGGCCTTGTTTCTGAAGCATGGCCTGCTCGCCGGCGGAGCGGATGCGCTTCGAGCCGACCTCGGCGGAGGAGCTGACGCTGCGGATGACGGAGAGCGCCTGGTGGGCGGCGTTGAAGAGGTGGAGGTTGAACTTTTGCGAGAGCTCGCGGCAGGCGGCGATGCCGCGCACGCTATTGCCCTGAGCGTCGAGGCGCGGGGAGAAAACGCCGATGCCAAGCTGGCCGGGCAGGACGGCGAGGATGCCGCCCGCGACGCCGCTCTTGGCCGGGATGCCGACTTGGTAGATCCAGGCGCCGGCGGCGTCATACATGCCGCAACTGGCCATGACGCTGAGGATGTTTTCAACGTAATCGCCGGTGACGGCACGTTGAAGGGTGAGAGGGTTGACGCCGCCGTTGGCGAGTGTGGCGGCCATGACTGCGAGATCGCGACAGTGAACGAGCACCGAACACTGCATGAAATAGGCCTCGAGGGTGGGCGTCGGGTCGGTGGTGAGGATGTCGAAGTTGCGCAGCATGTGCCCGATGGCGCGGTTGCGATGGCCGGTTTCGCTCTCGGAGCGGTAGACGGTGTCGTCTATCTCCAGCGGGCGGCCGGCGTAGCGGGACAAGACCTCGATGATGCGCTGGATTTTTTCGGCGGTGGTGTCGCCCTTGACCAGGCCGGTGGTGGCGATGGCGCCGGCGTTGATCATTGGGTTGAGCGGGCGGCCGGTGTCGGGCTGGAGGCTGATGGAGTTGAAGGCCTCGCCGGAAGGCTCCATCCAAATTTTTTTCAAGACCTCGGGCTGGCCCTTGTCTTCGAGGGCGATGCCGTAGTTGAGCGCCTTGGAAATGGACTGGATGGTAAAAGTCTGCGTGGTGTCGCCCGCCTCGTAGATCGCACCGTCGGCGGTGACGAGACAAATGCCGAACCAGTCGGGATTGGCCTTGCCCAGCTCGGGAATGTAGGTGGCCACCTCGCCCTCGTGGTTGTGGCGAAGACGGCTGTGAAGTTCGTCAATGATGAGTTGAATCGGTGAAAGAGCGGATGCGGCGTCGGGCATGTTGCGGCGAATTGGATTTGGCGGGGATGGACGGGGCGTGAAAGTTTTTCATGCAGGGCGCGTGCCAGAGGTAAAAAAGACGCGTTTTTCGGTGCTTTCGGCTGGTGGGGGCGCGAAGCGATCTTGCGTTGGCGCGACGATGCACGATTTCCGAACCTGCACCCGCAAACCCACATGTCCGATCCCGCTGCTCCCTCCGCCCCGCCTGCCTGCCCCGCCTGCACGCTCAATGATGTCCTCGCCCACGCCGACCACTGGGAGTGCGCGACCTGCGGGCACGAGTGGCCGCGCGAGGCCGAGCCCGAGGCGGCGCGCGTGGTCAAGGATGCCCACGGCACCGTGCTCGCCGACGGCGACGACGTGGTGTTGATCAAGGACCTGAAACTGCGCGGCTCGTCGCAGGTTTTGAAGCAAGGCTCGAAGGGGAAAAATATCCGCCTGGTGGACGGCGACCACGAGATTGATTGCAAAGTGGACGGCACGCCGATGGCGCTAAAGGCCTGCTTCGTGAAGAAAGCCTGAGCCACCCGCGATTTCGAGAGCGGCCCGGAGGTATCAAGGTCTGCTTAATGCACCTTGCGGAGCTGGATGCTATCCACCAAGCGGTCGTGGGAAAGCAGGTCAGTCACGACGATGAGGCGGTCGCCGATTTGGAGACGCCCTTCGCGAACCAAAAAGGTGATGGCGCGCTCGATCGTGTCATTGGGGTCGGAATCGAAGGTGAGCAAGTAGGGGTCGACTGCCCGTAGGATGCGCATCTCGCGCAGCGTCTCGACCGAGTTGGTCATGGCGTAGATCGGAGCGAGGCAGGGGCGCATCGCGGCAAGGCCCTGGGCCATGAAACCCTGCCGGGTGAAGGTAAGGATGGTGATGCCCGGCATATCGTTCGCAAGATGGACGGCCGCGGCGAGGAGCTTGAACTTGTCGCCCTTGAGGAAGGCGGGAGCGAGGTTGACAACCGGCTCCTCGGATTCGACGCGACGGGCGACTTTTTCGAGGATACGCACGCAGTCCATCGGGTATTTCCCGACGGTCGTTTCGCCGGAGAGCATGACGCAGTCGGCGCGCTCGTGCACGGCGTTGGCGACGTCGGTGATCTCGGCGCGGGTGGGCATGGGCTGGGAGATCATGGACTCCAGCATGTGGGTGGCGATGATCACGGCGCGGCCGTGGTCGAAGCAGACCTTGACGGCGCGGCGCTGGATGGAGGGCAGCTCCTCGAAAGGGCACTCGATGCCGAGGTCGCCGCGGGCGACCATGAGGGCGTCGGTGGCACGCACGATCTCGTCGAGGTTGGAGATGGCCTGCTGGTCCTCGATCTTGGCGATGATCTTGGCGCGCGATTTGTTGGCCCGCAAAAACTCGCGCAACTGCTCGATGTCCTTCCCTTCACGCACGAAGGAAAGTGCCACGAAATCAATGCCCTCCTCGATGCCCATGAGGGTGTCGAGGCGGTCCTTCTCGGTGAAGGAAGGCAGGTTCACCTTAACGCCGGGAAGGTTGATGTGGCGGCGGGAGGTGAGCTGGCCGGGGATGAGCACTTTGCAACGGATGCGGGCCTGGTCTTTCTCCAGCACCTCGAAGCGCATGAGACCGCTGTCCACGAGGACGATGTCGCCAACTTTGATGTCGTTAACGAGATCCTGGTAGTTGACGTTCACGGAGCGGATCTCCTCGCCGCCCTCGCGGTCGCCGGGCTTCACGGTGAAGTCGAAAATCTGGCCGACCTTGAGCTCGATGGGGGAGGCCACGTCGCCGGTGCGGATCTCAGGTCCCTTGATGTCCATCATGATGCCGATTTCGCGGCCGACCTTGGCGGAGACGGCGCGGATGCGACGGATGACGGCGCGGCACCACTCGTGTTTGCCGTGGGCCATATTGAGGCGGGCGATGTCAGCTCCTCCGGTGATCAGTTTTTCCAGCATCTCCTCTGACTCGGTGGCGGGGCCAAGCGTGAAGATGACCTTGGTGCGACGGAACTCAGCGTTTGTGATAGCCATACAAGCCGATAGCAAATGGCGCACCACCGCGAGTGCCAGTCCCTAATCGGCGCATTGTTTGACAATCTCGTGTCAATCCGTGTCGGCCTACCACTCGCACGCCGGGGCACCTTCACCCGGCCCTACGATATGGAAGCCGCAGCCCAAACGCGTCCGCAGGCCGGCGAAGGTCTGCTCCACCGCGGCGAGGCTGTTGCAGTCACGGCTCAGGTGAGTCAGGAAAACCTGCTGCCAGCGCGGGCTCGCCGTGGCGGCCAGCAGGTCGTGCGCGGCCTCGTTGGAGAGGTGTCCGTGGCGCCCGCCGATGCGTTGCTTGGTTTTCCACGGCCGGCGGTGATCCGCCTCAAGGAGTTTCGGGCAATGGTTGCTCTCCACCACCACGACTTCGCAAGCGCGCAGGTGGGCGTAAACATGGGCGGGCACATGCCCGAGATCAGTCAGCCAGACGAGGCTGCGTCGGGGAGAGAACAGATCGCCATCCGTGCCGCTCGCAAAGGTAAATCCCACCGGCTCCTGCGCATCGTGCGGCACCGTGAAGCTCTCGACCTCCAGGTCGCGAAAGGCGAAACGCGTGCCGCTCTCGAAAATCCGCCAGCTCACCGCACCGCCGAGCTTGGCACGCACCGCCCGGGCAGTGGCTTCGTTGGCGAAAACTGAGACGTGCGGGTGCTTCTTAAACATCTCCACCCCGGCGGCGTGGTCGCCGTGTTCGTGAGTGAGAAAGACCGCGTCCAACTCGTCCGGCCGCGTGTCGGCCGCGACGAGGAGCTCCGTGAGTTTTCGCGTGGAGAAACCGGCATCAATCAACACCCGAGCTCCGTCGGTGCGCAACAGGGCGGCGTTGCCCGAACTGCCACTGCCAAGGATCTGGATGCGCATCGCCATGTCTCGCCCGAAGAGAATCCACCCCCGCCCGCGCGCTCAACCCTTCTCTTGGCCGCGCCCTGGAAAAACCACAGCCTCCCGTTGACCCCGCCGCGCTTCGGGTCCACTCATTTCACCCCGTCCATGGCCAAGTCTGCTTCCAAACCTTCCGCCGCGCGCCGCTCGCGCCCCGTCGTCCGCCCCCTGCGCGGCACGGTCTATGTGACGCGCCAAGTCCACTTCAACTCCGCTCACCGCCTCTACAACCCGACCAAGTCCAAACGCTGGAACGAGGAGCGCTACGGCCTCTGTTCCAATCCCCACTGGCACGGCCACAACTACGTTCTGGAGGTCACCGTAGCAGGCGAGCCCGACCCCGAAACCGGTTACCTGATGGACCTCGGCACGCTGAAATCCATTCTCGAGGAGCACATTCTAAAACCCTGCGACCACCGCAATCTCAACGACGAGGTCGTCTTCCTGCGCGGCATAATTCCGTCCACCGAAAACCTCGTCATCGCCTTCTGGGAACAGATCGAACCCCACATCAAAACCGGCCGTCTCCACGCCGTGAAACTCTTCGAAACTCCGCGCAACTTCGCTGAATATCGCGGCCCCTCCGCCTTCGCGTCGGAGCCCTGATACCCGCTCACCTCCTCTTCCCGCCAGCTAAGCCTGCTCCGGCAGGCCTCCGGTTTTCTCGTCCCAACCGCCTGGCCCACCGTCCGCTCAGTTAAACAAAAACGACCATGCCCGCCAAACCCTCCCCCCCAAGCCGCGTCACCGCGAAACCCAAGACCGCCGCCGCAAAGAAGATGTATCTCCATCGCATCGCCGGCGGCCCCGCCACCCCGCGCATCGCCCGCCGATACGACGCGACCTTTACGCTCTCGCCCGACTACAAGGCCTCGCTGCCCGACATGATGGAGGCCATCGAAGCCATCCCCGGCGCGCCCGTCGCCATCCAACAGGTCGGCATCTCAGGCTTCAAACTGCCGCTCCGCTACCGCACCAAAAACGGCAAAACCGTCCACACCCTTGAGACCACCGTCACCGGCACCGTCTCCCTCGCCGCCGGGCTGAAGGGTATCAACATGAGCCGCATCATGCGCTCGTTTTACGAGCACGCCGACGACGTGTTTACGACCGAAATGCTCGCCCGCATTCTGGAAAAATACCGCCGCGACGTCGGCTCGCTCTCCGCCCGCCTGCGTCTGGATTTTTCCTACCCGATGCCGCAACGCGCCCTGCGCAGCGGCCTCGTCGGCTGGCAGTATTACAACGCCGCCTTCCTCGGCCGCATCGCCGACGACGGCACCGTGCGCCGCTTCATCGAGCTCGATTTCGTTTACTCCTCCGCCTGCCCTTGCAGCGCCGAGCTGAGCGAACACGCCCGCGACACCCGCGATGTTTACGCGATCCCGCACAACCAGCGTTCCAAGGCCCGCGTCCTTGTCGAACTCGCCCCCGGTGCGAAGTTTCATCTCGAGGACTTGCAGGCCCACGTGCTGCGCGGCCTCGTTACCGAGACGCAGGTCATGGTGAAACGCGAGGACGAGCAGGCCTTCGCCGAGCTCAACGGCGCGCACATCAAGTTCGTGGAGGACGCCGCCCGCCTCGTCTATGCCGAGCTCGCGCCCGACGCCCGCATCGCGGATTTCCAGGTCGCCTGCTCACACCTCGAATCCCTCCACTCCCACGACGCCGTCAGCGTCATCTGCAAGGGCATCCCCGGCGGCCTCACCGCCGACTTCGACGCCTTCCGCAGTCTGGTTTGCTAATCCTTCGCACCAAATCCCGTGGCTAAAAAATCCTCCGCTTCCCGCAGCCGTCCGCCGCTCGTCCTCATCACCGGTGCCAGCCAGGGCCTCGGTGCCGCCCTCGCGCTCGCCTACGCACGTGCCTTCCCCGGCGTGAAGCTCGCGCTCGTCGCCCGCAACGCCACCAACCTCGAAAAGGTCGCCGCCCGTTGCGAAGTCCTCGGGGCCGACACCCATGGGTTTGTCTGCGACGCTTCCGACGATGCCGCCGTCGCCCGCCTGCCCGCCGCCGTATCCAAAATCTTCCGACGCACGCCCGACATCGTGGTCAACAACGCCGGCCGCTTCGCCCCCGCGACCTTCGCCGCCACCACTCCCGCGATTTTTGACGACATGCTCGGCGCCAATCTCCGCTCCGCCTACCTCGTCACCCGCGCCTTCCTGCCTGCCTTTAGCGAACGCAAGGCTGGCGACTTCGTATTCATCAGCTCCATCTGCGGCAAAATCGTTCTCCCCGCCTGCGCCGCCTACACCGTGGCGAAGCACGGCCTCACCGGCCTCGCCGCCGCTCTCCGCGCCGAGACGAAAGGCACCGGCTTGCGCGTGCTCTGCATACACCCGGGCGCGACCGACACTCCCGCGTGGGACGGCTCCGGCGTGGACCGCTCGCGCCTCATGACGGCCGCGAGCGTTGCCGAAGCCGTCGTCGCCTTGACCTCGCTGGACGCACGCACCGTCGCCGAGGACATCACCCTCCGGCCCGGCGGCGGTGATCTTTGAGCGGCGGTCGCGCTTACGACGCCGACTGGGCACGGACCTTCCTTGGATGTATTCCGGCATCCCGGCACCCCAGCGGAGACAGTTTTCCTTGAGGGGCTCGTAGCTACTGCGAAACAGGGGGGTTAAGATGCGAATTCCCAGCCTGCTCTTTTTCATCGGATCGGTCGCTGCGGTCTCCGCAGCCCCGTCAGCGGATGATTTTCAACTGCCCGCCACGCCGGAGGCCTTCGTGCGGCCGGTGCCCTATGTCGCCCTGGAGCGAATTCTCACCGAGGCGGCGCGCGCCCCTCATGTCACCGTCACGCGCGAAGGCGACAGTGTTCAAGGTCGGGGTCTTTGGCTCGTGCGTATCCGGACGGGCACTTCACCCGACCCGTGGCGGGTGTTTTTCTACGCGCAGCAGCACGGCAATGAACCAGCAGGGAAGGACGCCTTGGTCTGGATGATCTCGGACCTCGCCGCTCACCCGGATAAACTCCCCGAGGACATCGAACTCTACATTCTGCCGATGGTGAACCCGGACGGCGCGGAACTGGCGCAGCGTCGCAACGCCAACCGGCGCGATTTGAATCGTGACCACATCACACTCAGCCAGCCCGAGACACAGACACTCCACCGCATCGCGCAGCGCATTCTTCCGCATGTCGCCGTGGATTGCCACGAATTCAGTCGCGATGACGGGGATTACGCCGAGCGTGGCTGGATCAGCTGGCCCTTGATCATGATGGATGCCGCGAACCATCCGCTCTTCGACCCCGCGGTCACGGCGGCGGCCTTGCACCATGTGGAGGCGATGCGGCCGGCAATGGCGGAGGCGGGTTTCAACTACACGCGCTATTACGTCGGAGGTCCGCCTCCGACTGAGGCCCGGCACAGCCATCCCGAGCTCGACGATGCTCGCAACGGCGTCGGAGCCTACGGCGGCATGAGCTTTATCATCGAGTCGGGCCAATTCCGACGCAGCGCCACGCCGCATGCCGACCTCGGGCGGCGTGTCGCGGCCTACCACCGGTTGCTGAGCGGCTTCTTGCAGAATAACGACCCGGCGCGTGCCAACGAGCGACAGGCGATCGAAGCGGCGCGGAGCCGGGCGCTGCCGGCCTTCCTCCCGACGAACTACTTCTGGGCAAACCGGGGACTGCAAATCCGCACCGTGCCGGTGATTGAGAAGTCGAGTGGCCGCACCCTGGAAATCCCCAGTGCGAGTGTCTTCGATGATCTGGTGGTGAAAACGGTGGTCGAAGCTCCCGTCGCCTACGCCATCGCGGCCCGGCACGCGGCCTTGTTCGCACCTTGGCTCGAGCGCCATGGCATCGCCTTCTCCACACTCGATGCCCCGCAGGTCGTGACGGGAGAGGCGGCCAGCCTGGTGCGGCTGGAGAAGCACGAGGACCCCGTCTACCAGCGCTACGGCGGGCGAACCATCACGCGGGTATCGCCCAAAACCCCGGTCGAATTACCGGCAGGCAGTCTTATCGTGGACCTCAAGCAGGCGGCGGCGGTGAAAGCCGCGATCCTGCTTGAGCCGGGCATGTTGTATGGGCTTTCCCAATACGAGGAGTTTGAGGCCATCCGCGCGGATGGTCTGCCGCTGCGAGTGGTGAAGTAGAACTGCGGCCGGGGAGGCGGAGCGCGAAGGCGACTGGCCTTACAGGCGGCAGATCAGAAGTTCGCGCTCGAAGATCATCTCTTTCGGCAGGTGGGCGTGGAGGTCGAGGAAGAGTTCCTCATGCTGGATGAGCTCCGCGCGCCAGGCCTGGCGGTCGAGGGTGGAGAGTTGTTCGAACTTCTCGCGCGGGAAATCGAGGCCGGTCCAGTCAATGTCATCGTAGCGGGGCATCCAGCCGAGCGGGGTCTCGCGGGCGCGGCAGCGGCCCTGGCAACGACCGACGATCCAGCGAAGGATGCGGAGGTTTTCGCCGAAACCGGGCCAGAGGAATTTGCCGTCGGCGTCTTTGCGAAACCAGTTGACCTGAAAGATGCGGGGAGAGTCGGAGAGATCGCGCTGCATCTTGATCCAATGGCGGAAGTAGTCGGCCATGTTGTAGCCGCAGAAGGGGAGCATGGCCATGGGGTCGCGGCGGACTTTACCGAGGGTGCCGGCGGCGGCGGCGGTCATTTCGGAGCCCATGGTGGCGCCGGCATAGACGCCGCCGGACCAGTTGAAGGTCTGGTAAACGAGGGGCGTGGTGGTGGCGCGGCGGCCGCCGAAAATGATGGCGGTGATCGGCACGCCGGCGGGATTTTCCCACTCGGAGTCAATGGTGGGGCACTGCGAGGCGGGGGCGGTGAAGCGGGCGTTCGGGTGGGCGGCCTTGGCGCCCGTGACCTTGGCAATCTCGGGGGTCCAGACCTTGCCCTGCCAGTCGGTGCAAACCGGAGGTGGCGTGTCGGTCATGCCCTCCCACCAAACGCCGCCCTCAGGAGTGACGCCGCAGTTGGTGAAAATGGAGTTCTTGGCCAGGGCGGCCATGGCGTTGGGATTGGTTTTGAGGGAAGTGCCGGGGGCGACGCCGAAGAAGCCGGCCTCGGGGTTGATGGCGCGGAGGCGACCGGTGGCGTCGGGTTTGAGCCACGCAATGTCGTCGCCGACGGTGGTGATTTCCCAGCCCTGCTTGGCAAGGGCCGCCGGGGGCACGAGCATGGCGAAATTGGTCTTGCCGCAGGCGGAGGGGAACGCGGCGGCGACGTAGGCTTTTTCGCCATCGGGGTTCTTGAGCCCGAGAATGAGCATGTGCTCGGCCATCCAGCCCTCGTCGCGGGCCATCGCTGAGGCGATGCGGAGCGCAAAACACTTTTTGCCGAGGAGGGCGTTGCCGCCGTAGCCGGAGCCGAAGGACCAGATCTCGCGGCTCTCGGGGAAGTGGACGATGTATTTGTCGGGATTGCAGGGCCAGGGGACATCTTTCTCGCCGGGCGCGAGGGGGCGGCCGACGGAGTGCATGCACGGGACGACGCGCTTTTCGGCCTTATCAATCTCGGCGAAGACCGGCAGTCCGATGCGGGCCATGATGCGCATGTTGACGACCACGTAGGGCGAGTCGGTGAGCTGCACGCCGAGCTGCGACATGGGCGAGCCGACCGGGCCCATGGAGAAGGGTAACACGTAGAGGGTGCGGCCCGCCATGCAGCCGGCGAAGAGGCCCTTGAGTTTGCGGCGCATCTCGAAGGGCTCGACCCAGTTGTTCGTAGGACCGGCGTTATCCTTGGAGAGAGAGCAGATGAAAGTGCGATCCTCGACCCGCGCGACATCACTGGGGTCGGAGCGGGCGTGGAAGCAGCCCGGCCAGAGTTTCTCGTTGAGCTTGCTAAACGTGCCGGCCGCAACGAGCTCGGCGCAAAGCGTGTCATATTCCTCCTGCGAGCCGTCCACCCAGTGGATGGAGGCGGGCGTGGTGAGCGCGACCATCTTCTCGATCCAGCGTAGAAGGTGACGGTTGGTGCTGAGGGGCGTGGCGGGGTTGCGAGTTTTCATGGTGTAATGGTGGCAAGAGACTGACCGGCGTTACGGGAGGGTTCGACGTGGACGGCCACGTGGGTGATGGCGAGGCCACCGCCGACGAGGGCGTCTTGCACGGCGTGGGCGATGTCGTGGCCTTCTTTCACGGTAAGAAGAGGATTAACTTCGATGTGGATCTCGACGAGCAAGGCCAGGCCGCTACGTCGTAAGTGGCATTTATCGAGTCCCAGCACCCCGGGCACGGCGGCGGCGAGACGCCGGACCTCCAAGGTGAGTGACGCGGGCGCGGCGGTATCCATGACCTGGCCGAGGGCGCGATGGAAGACGATGACGCCGTTGAAAGCGACGACCACGCAGGCGGCGAGCGCGGCCCAGTCGTCGGCGGCAGCGTAGTCGGGGCCGGCGAGCACCGCGATGAGAATGCCGATGAAGGCGGCGGCGGAAGTCAGCGCATCAGCGGCATGGTGCCAGGCCTCGGCGCCGAGCGCGGTGCTGGCGGAATCCTCGCCGGCCTTGTCCATGCGGCGGGCAAAGCGCCACTTCACCACCACGATGAAGACTAGCAGCGGCAAGGTGCCCCAGTGCGGGCCCTGATGCGGAGTCATTATCTCGCGCACGGCATGGACGCCGATCCAGCCGGCGGCGAAGAAGATCACCAGCGCGACACCGAGCGCGGCGAGTGGCTCGGCCTTGCCGTGACCGTAGGGGTGGTCGGCATCGGGCGGCACGGCGGCGACCCGGAAGCCGGCCCAGACCAGCAGGGAAGAAAACACATCGATGAGCGACTCCACGCCGTCGGCGATGAGTGCGTAGGTATTACCCAGGATGCCGCCGGCGAATTTGATGAGCGCGAGGACGAGATTGAGCGCGACCCCGCGAAGCACGAGCGCGGCACCGGCCTCGGCCCGCGAACGGGCCAGGGCGTGCGGATCGAGGTGGGCGCGGTCTGGCATCGGAGTGAGGCGGGAAAGGGTTTAGTTAAACGCGACCGACGCAGGAGAGCCACAAGCAATTCGGAGGGTGGATATACGCCCTTGTGCTTAACGAGCGGACGGGTTCGCCACAAAGCGGTTGCGGGACGGCGACGACGGCGTGACCTTGCGGTCATGCAAAAAGCACCGGCGGTGAATGTCCTGGGCGGCCCGCTCAAACCCTGTAGTGTAAAACCCATGACGGGTTTCTTTCGCGACGGCACCTGCCACACCTGCGTCGAGGATGCGGGTTGCCACACGGTGTGCGTTGAAGTGAGCGCGGAGTTTTTGGCCTGGCAGGCGGCGGCGGGCAACGATCTGAGCACACCGCGGCCGGAGTATGATTTCCCCGGCCTGAAGCCGGGCGACCGCTGGTGCGTCTGCGCCGGCAGATGGCGCGAGGCGGTGGAGGCGGGAGTGCCGGCGCCGGTGGCGCTGGCGGCGACGCATCGCCGGACCCTGGAAGTGGTGCCGCTGGCCATGCTGCAGTCTCACGCCGCGGGATGAAAAAAATCGGCCAGGATCGCGGATGTCAGGTGGACAGGGAGAGGATTCTTTCTGGCCTGTCGCCGAATCCTAAAAATAAGTTGCCCGGTCGCCTACCCCTAAGCGACCGGGCATTTGCTTTCTTAGTTACCCCAAAACTCCTGTTTGCACAGGAGAAGTGAAAAGTGATGAGATGAATAAGTAAGCATAGCCGGTCCGGGTCAACCTATTCTCAAAGAAAACGCCTCCTGATTTTATAGTTACATGGAAAAAGCCAACTTAGCGGATGTTTTCAGAACCGTATCGGGCTCGGCGGTAACGCAACCCAAGGCATGGTTGCGGGTGACGGGCGAGGACGCGGCGACGTTCATCCAAGGCCAATGCACCCAGGATGTGCACAAAATGAAGACGGGGGAGGCGCGCTGGGCCTTGTGGTTGACCACGAAAGGCCGGGTGACGGGCGAAACGCTCGTGCTGCGCGCGGCAGACGGCGTTTGGTGGTTGTGGAGCGCGCACACCGATGGAGTAGCGTTAAATGCTAGATTAGAGGATTTTATAATCGCAGACGACGTCTTGGTGGAGAACCTCGGCACGGGGACGGACGGCTGGGAGCAACTGACGCTGGCAGGAGACCGGGCGGAGGCCTGGATGCGCGGGGCGCTCAATGGAGTCGAGCCACCGATAGAAGGCGGGTGGGTGGAGCTGCGCGGCGGAGTGTTACTGGCGGGCCGACGCGGCCTGGCGCGGGTTTGGGACTGGCTGCGGCCGAAGGCGGGTGCGGAGGCGAGCGACTGGGCGGCGGCGGGGCTGGGAGAGCTGAGCGACGACGCTCTGGTGCGGGCGCGCTTGGCGGCGGGGGTGCCGGCGATCCCGGCGGAGTTCGGGCCGGCGGACCTGCCTCAGGAGGCGGGCTTGGAGACGGTGGCGATCTCGTTTACCAAGGGATGTTACCTCGGGCAGGAAGTGATGGCACGTCTGCACGCGATGGGGCAGGTGCGGCGGCGTTTGCTGCGCGCCACGGGCGTGGGCACGGCGCCGGCGGCGGGCGCGGGTTTGCTCGTGGAGGCGGCGGGGAAACGCGTCGGCGAAATTCGCGCGGCGATAGACGACGGACACGGCGGCTGGCTCGGCCTCGCGATGGTGAACCTGCTCGGCCTCGACGCGACGAAAGGCCCGGTGCTCGAAGCGGATACCGCGCGCGGCGTGCGACTGGAGGATGTTTCATGAGAACGCCTGAACGCGAACAACTCCTCGCCCTTTGCGAACGTATGGGTGCGACGCCAACTCAAGCGGCGGCGATGAGCGACCAGCTCCTCAAGCGCTGCGACCAGCTCGTCACGGAGCGCGGCTGGACGCGCGTGCGGGCGATGGAACACTTGCTCACCGTGCTGGTGAAGGGCCGCAACGGCGAGACCGTGCCCGGCTTCGAAGGCGGACGCCCGCCGGACCCGAAGCAATAAAACCGGCTCGCCACCGCCTAGGCGCGCGGCGAGGTTTTGCGGCTTCCCGTTAAATCTTCCCGCCATGAACAAAACCGCCCTTGTCGCCCAGTTTCAAAAAGTCTTCGGCCGCGCCCCCGAAATCGTCACCCGCGCTCCAGGCCGCATCGAGTTCATCGGCAACCACACCGATTACAACGGCGGCACCGTGCTCGGGGCGTCCATTGATCGCGGCGTCGCCGTCGCGCTCGCCCGCCGCACGGACGGGAAGCGCAACTTCCACAGCAGCTACACCGGCAAGACCGTTACCCTGCCTGCCGACGGTGCGCCGGTGAAGCAGGCGGGCGAGGCCTCCTGGACTAACTACCCGCTCGGCGTGCTCGCCGCACTCCCTCATTTCGGGCTCAGCGTGATCGAGGGTTTTGACTACCTCGCCGACAGCGACCTGCCGGCGGGCGCGGGCCTCTCCTCCAGCGCGGCGATCGAGCTGGCTTCGGCCCTGGCGTTTCTCGGCGCGACCGGCCAGTCGCCGGACCGCGAGACGGTGGTAAAAGTCGGCAAACACGCGGAGAACCACTTCGTCGGCGTGCCCTGCGGCATCCTCGACCAGGGCGTGTCGGGCTTCGGCAAGGCAGGGCACCTCGTTTTCATTGATTGCGCGGGGCCGCGCTTCGCCACCGTGCCGATGCCGGCGGGTGCGAGTTTCTGGATTTTTAACACCCACACCAAACACGCGCTGGTGGACGGTCTTTATGCCGCCCGTCACCGCGAATGCATGGCGGCGGCGCAGACGCTGGGCGTGAAGCTGCTGGTTGAGGTATCCGTGGAAAAACTACGCGCGGCGGAGGCGGGCGTGGAGCCGGTGGCCTACAAACGGGCGCGTCACGTTGTCGAGGAAATCGCCCGGGTGGACGCCTGCGTGCACGCGCTCAAAGCGGGCGACATAGCCAAGGTGGGCTCGCTGCTCACCGCTTCGCATCGCAGCTCGCAGAGCCTGTTTGAGAACAGCACTGCGGAGCTCGACTTCCTGGTGGACACGCTGGTGGCGTCTCCGGGGGTTTACGGCGCACGACTGACCGGCGGCGGCTTTGGCGGCGCGGTGATGGCGCTGGCCGACGCGGGCTTCGGCACGGAACAAGCCGAAGCGGTGGCGGCGGCGTATGCGGCGAAGTTCGGCGCGAGGCCCGATATCCTGCCCATGGGCACGGGCGATGGCGCGGCGGTGCTTTAAGCGGAAGGCGTTCGCTTGAGTTCGATCAGATCCCAGCCGTTGCCGTAGAGGTCCTCGAAGACGGCGACGGAGCCGTAGCTTTCATGGCGGGTGGCTTCGCGAAACTTCACCCCGCGCGCCTCGAAGGCGGAGCGGTCGCGGGCGAAGTCGTCGGTGTGGAGAAAAAACGCCACACGCCCGCCTGCGGCGCGGCCGATCTGGGCGCGTTGTTCGTCAGTAGAGGCTCGTGCGAGAAGCAAGTTCGCCGTCCCTGCGAGCGCGCCGGGCGCGGCAACGAGGACCCAGCGTTTATCGGGCGACAGCGGGGTGTCCTCGACGAGCGTGAAGCCGAGTTTTTGGGTAAACCAGGCGATCGCTTCGTCGTAATCCCTTACAAGATAACTGACGGCGGCTAGGTGGGCGGGCATGAGGGCGGCGGCGGGGTGAGTTTAAGCGTAAGCAGGATGAGCAGGCCTATCGCGAAGAAGGCCGTGTTTGCGAGAATGGCGCTTCGCTGGCCGAGGTGAGTTGCAAGCACGCCGAAGATGGGCGTGCCGACGACGCCGGCGAGTTTGCTGAAAAAACCCCAGTAGCCAAAAAACTCCCCGCTTTTCCCCGGCGGTGTAAAGAGCGACACCACCGCGCGTCCGCCGGATTGAAAGGCACCGAGCGCCACGCCTGCGCCGACTCCGATCACGTAGAACCAGGCTTTGGTCGGGCACCACCACGCGGCGATGCAGACGACAATCCAAAGCAGCAGCGAAAGACTGAGGGCGAACTTCGGGCTGGTTTTATCCTGAAGAAACCCGAAGCCCGCCGCGCCTGCCACTCCGGCCAGTTGCAAAACCACAAAGAGCCCGATGGTTTCCTTTTGCGTGAAGCCCAAGGCCTGATCGGCAAACACAGCCGCGAAGGCCACCACGGCGGTAAGCCCGGCAGTGGCAAAAAAGAGCGCGATGAAGAACCATCCAAGTGTCGGGTGCTCGGGCAGCGCGCGGAGCGAACGCAGGTTCTCCGCCCAGCCCTCCACCAGCAGACTGCGACCGGGCGGCAGTGCCCGGGGCACGGCGCGTTCGCGCAGGAGGAGCAGGGTCGGCAGCGCGGCGAGGAAGAAAAACACACCCGTCATCACAAAGGTCCACGGCACCCGATCCACCCCGGCGGCCTCCCCGCTTTTGATGATGAACAACGCGAGGACGAGGCTCAGCAATCCGCCGAAGTAACCAAAACTCCACCCGTAGCCGGAAATGCGGCCGGCGTTTTCCGGCGTGCTGATCTCCGGCAGGAAACCGGCGCAAATGTTCTCGCTGAGGTAAAAGGCCATCGTCCCGATAGCGACGAGGCCAAGCGCGAGCCAAACCTCACCCGCGCCGACAAACCACAACGACGCGGTCGCAAGCGAGCACACCGTGGCGGTGACGGCGAGGAAGGTCTTCTTGTTCGCCCGAATGTCGGCCATCGCGCCGATCAGCGGCGAGACGAGCAGCACCGCGAGTTGCGCACCGGCGAGAGTGAAGCCCCACCAAGTGGACGCGATGGGCCGGCCCTCGGCGACGACCTTGGCGAAATACACCGAATAGATCACCGTGATGATCAGCGTGGTGAAGGCCGAGTTCGCGAAGTCGAAGCAGCACCAGCCAAAGATTTCCTTCCGCTTCACCGGTGGAAAAGTCGGGGCGGGAGGCGCGGCTTCGACGGAGGGACTCATGGCGCGGGATTGCAGCTTTTGCATACGCGACAGGCAAGTCCCGCCGCATCGCCACCGAATCGGGCATTCTTAACAAGCAAGGGGCAAGCAGCTTCCAGACAATCGGGAAACTCGGCTTGATTCCCGGGGTCGCTGGGTAGTGTAATGCCTCATTTCACCCGCCTCTAAACCGAACCCAACGCCTGTGTCTGCACCTTCCCCCGCCTCCGCTCCAGCCTCCAGCCCAGGGTTCGCCCGCCGCGCCCTCACCGCCGTATCACAGTGGATAGACTCCGACTATTGCCCGGACGGCGCGGAGAAAATGCGCAACGAACCCGACCGAGTGGACTGGGTGCGCGTCATGCCGTTCGTGGTGCTCCACCTCGGATGTCTCGGTATCATCTGGGTCGGCGTGAGCGCCTTCGCCGCCTGGGCCGCCGTGTTCCTCTACTTTATCCGCATGTTCGCGGTAACCGGGATCCATCACCGCTACTTCTCGCACAAGACCTACAGCACTTCACGTTTCGGGCAGTTTCTTCTCGCCCTCTGGGCCGGCACCACCGTGCAACGCGGCTCGCTCTGGTGGGCCTACCATCACCGCCACCATCACCAGCACTCGGACGGCCCCGAGGACGCTCACTCACCGCACGTTCACGGCTTCATCTGGTCGCACATCGGCTGGATCACCTCGCGCCGCAACTTCCCCACCGACTACACCAAGATCAAGGATCTCGCCAAGTTTCCCGAGCTCGTCTGGCTCAACCGCTTCGACCTCGTCGTGCCCATCGCCTTCGCGTTTTCCCTCCTCGGTCTCGGCATGGCGCTTGAACGCTTTGCCCCCGGTCTCGGCACCAACGGACCGCAGATGCTCATCTGGGGCTTTTTCGTGAGCACCACCGCCCTTTTTCACGGCACCGCTTGCATCAACTCGATGGCCCACCTCATGGGCAAACGCCGCTTCAAAACCGACGACGACTCGCGCAACAGTTTTATTCTCGCCATCATTTGTCTAGGCGAGGGCTGGCACAACAACCACCACCGCTACCAGAGCTGCACCCGCAATGGCTTCTACTGGTGGGAAATTGATCCCACTTATTACGGTCTGAAACTGATGTCCTGGACCGGTTTCATCTGGGGCCTCAAATCCGTTCCCCAGTCCATCCTCGAAGAGGGCATGCACGCCGATCACCACAAGTCCGTCGCCGCCGCCGCACGCTCCGTCGAGGCGGGTCACCAGTCCGCCTACTCAACACTCCGCCAAGTAGTGCCCGCCGCCGCCGCCATCGCCGTTGCCACCGCCACGGCCGCCCGCGGCGAGTTGCCCAAGAAAGAAGAGCCGCCCGCGATGCACAAGGACCTCAGCAGCGAGATCGTGAATCCCCCCTCCGGCTCGACCGGAGACCAAGTAATCTGAGTCGGCCGGCCCGAGGCGCAGTGTTGCCGGGCTCTCATGCACTTTCGTTTTCGACATCCGTCGCGCGCCGGATTTGGTAACGGATACTCATGCGCACCGCTATCATCGGCACGGGCATTGCCGGCCTCGGCACAGCTCACTTTCTGCATCGCGCCGGCGATGATATCACCTGCTTCGAACAGGCCACCCACACCGGCGGCCACAGCAACACCGTCGAGGCCACCGAGCCCGGGACCGGCAAGGCGCTGCCGATAGACACCGGTTTCATGGTGTTCAACCGGGTGACCTACCCGCTGCTCTGCCGCCTCTTCGACGAGCTGCAGGTGCCGGTAAAACGCACCGACATGTCCTTCGGCGTGCGCGACGACGCCACCGGGCTCGAATGGTGCGGCTCCTCGCTCAACCATCTTTTCGCCCAACGCAAAAACGCCTTCAACCCGCGCTTCATCAAAATGCTGATGGCGGTCAACCGCTTCAACAAGGAGGCCGTGCCCGCACTCGACGACCCCGAAACCGCCCGCCTTAGCCTCGGCGACTACGTGAAGCGCCGCGGCTACGGAAAAGATTTCCTCAACCTCTACCTCGTGCCCATGAGCAGCGCGGTCTGGAGCACCCCGCCCGAGCAAATGCTGGCCTTCCCCGCCATCTCCCTCCTGCGCTTTTTCCACAACCACGGCTTCCTCGGCCTGCACACCCAGCACCCCTGGTGGACGGTAGACGGCGGCTCCCGCGAATACGTGAAGCGCCTCGTCGCACCCTTCGCCGACCGCATTCATCAAAACACGCCGGTCGGTCGCGTCGTTCGCCACGGCGCCGGTCGCGGCGTGACTGTCCTGACCGCCGATGGCCGCGAGCATCGTTTTGATCGCGTCGTCATCGCCACGCACGCAGACCACGCGCTGCGTCTGCTGCTCAACCCCACCGACGCCGAGCAACGTCTGCTCGGCGCCTTCCGCTACCAGGCAAACACCGCCACGCTCCACACCGACGCCACCGTGATGCCGCGCACCAAGCTCGCCTGGGCGAGCTGGGTGTATCAGGTTTCCCGTGACGAGCTTGGCCGCATCAAGCCGGCGACCCACTACTGGATGAACCGACTGCAAGGTGTGAGCGATCGGGAGCAGTATTTTGTGTCCATCAACGGCGCGGAGCGCATCGCCCCGGCCAAAGTGATCAAAACCATCGCCTACGAGCACCCGCTCTTCGACCTCGACGCGCGCTCAGCCCAAGCGGAACTACCCTCACTCAACGCGACCGCCAAAGGACGCGCCGAGACGTATTTCGCCGGCAGCTATTTTCGCCACGGTTTTCATGAGGACGCTTTCATGAGCGCGGTGCAGCTCAGCGAGCAACTCCTCGGACGCGACCCCTGGGCGGCCGCGTAACCGGATTAACCGGGAGGCGGCGTCTCGTGGTTTGCGTTCGCCGGGCGCTCTGTTTTGCTGGCAATGCTCAGGCCCGTGTCCGCCCATGGCGAAAACCCCTCTTCCTCCGTCGCCGGCCATCCCCGAACAGCTACGGCTGACCGAGGACGCGGCGCGCGTGAAAAACTGGAAGCGCTGGGGCCCCTACCTCGCGGAACGCCAGTGGGGCACGGTGCGCGAGGACTACTCGCCCGACGGCGAGAGCTGGGGCTACTTCACCCATGATCAGGCCCGCAGCCGCGCCTACCGCTGGGGCGAGGACGGCCTGCTCGGCATCACCGACCGCGAGTGCCGGCTCTGCTTCGCGCTCGCGCTCTGGAACGAACGCGACCCCATCCTCAAGGAGCGTTTGTTCGGTCTGGCCAACCACGAGGGCAATCACGGCGAGGACGTGAAGGAGGCCTATTTTTACCTCGATGCCACGCCCGCTCATTCCTACCTGAAGGCGCTCTACAAATACCCGCAGGCGGCCTATCCCTACGAAAACATCCTGAGCGCGAATCGCGCCCGCTCGCGCCTCGAGCCCGAGTTTGAGCTGGCCGACACCGGAGTGTTTGACCAGGGCCGCTACTTCGACGTGCGGGTCGAATACGCCAAGGCCGGACCGGATGATCTCCTCATCTGTCTCACTGTCACCAACCGCGGTCCCGAAAACGCCAGTATCCACGTCCTCCCTACCTTGTGGTTTCGCAACACCTGGACCTGGGGCTGCGCCCGCGAGGAGAGCGACGCTACCAAGCCAGGCCTGCGTGCGATCAACCCGCGCCGCGTGGCGTGCTCGCATGTCACGCTCGGAGACTTCGTTTTTCAGCAGGAGGACGCGGCGCCGCTGCTCTTCACCGAAAACGAAACCAACACGCGGCGACTCTTCGCCAGCCCAAATACCTCGCCCTACGTGAAGGACGCCTTCCACGCCTATGTGGTCGGCGGACGCACCGACGCGGTAAACCCGTCCCATACGGGCACGAAGTGCGCGGCGCATCACCGGCTCACCCTTGCGCCGGGCGAGGAACGCGTCATCCGCCTCCGGCTGCACGCCGCCACCGCAATAGGAACGGAGCCGGCCGATGGAGCCTTCAGAGCGGAATTCGAACGGATTTTCGCCACGCGCCGTGCGGAGGCGGACGGATTTTACCACGATCTCCTGCGGCATGTGGCCTCGACCGAGGAGCGCCGCATCGCGCGCCAGGCCTACGCGGGATTGCTGTGGTCGAAACAGTTTTACCATTACGTGGTTAAAGACTGGCTCGCCGGCGACACGAAGACGCCACCGCCGCCCGGCCAGCGCCTCGAGGGACGCAACACGGAGTGGCGCCACCTCTTCAACCGCGACGTGCTCTCGATGCCCGACAAGTGGGAGTATCCGTGGTTCGCGGCCTGGGACATGGCGTTTCACATGATCCCGTTTGCGCGCGTAGACCCCCACTTCGCCAAGCACCAACTCAATCTGCTGCTGCGCGAATGGTATATGCACCCGAACGGGCAGATCCCAGCCTACGAATACAACTTCTCCGATGTGAATCCGCCCGTCCACGCCTGGGCCTGCTGGCGCGTTTACAAAATGACCGGGCTGCGCGGCGCCCGCGACCGGCATTTTCTGGCGCGGACCTTTCAAAAACTGCTGCTCAACTTTACCTGGTGGGTGAACCGCAAGGACCCGAGCGGCAAAAACCTCTTCGCCGGCGGCTTCCTCGGGCTGGACAACGTCGGCGTCTTCGACCGCTCGAAGCCGTTGCCCGGCGGCGGCTCGCTCACCCAGGCCGACGGCACGGCGTGGATGGCGTTCTACTGCTCCACGATGCTGGCGATGGCGCTGGAACTGGCCGAAGCCGACCCGTCCTACGAGGATATCGCCTCAAAGTTTTTCGAGCACTTCCTCGCGATCGCCGACGCCATGAATTCGCTCGGCGGCAAAGGGCTCTGGGATGAAACGGACGGGTTCTACTACGACCAGTTCGTTCTGCCCGACGGCCGTTCCGAGCCGGTGCGGCTTCGCTCTATCGTGGGCATCATCCCGCTCTTTGCGGTGGAGTTCATCAGCCTGGCGCAGTTGGAGGCGCTGCCCGGCTTTGCCCGGCGCACCCGCTGGTTTCAGAAACATCGACCCGACCTCGCCCGGCAGATTTCCTGCCTTTCGCGGGACGGCTGCGAAACGGGCCAGTTCAGCCTCGCCATTCCCACCCGCGAACGGCTGGAGCGGGTGCTCCGGTATGTATTCGACGAAGCGGAGTTCCTCTCACCGCACGGCGTGCGCTCGCTCTCGCGGGTGTATTTGGATAACCCATACGTGCTCCACCTCGCGGGCGAGGAGCACCGGGTTTCCTATGTGCCGGGCGACGCCGACTCGGGGCTTTTCGGCGGCAACTCCAACTGGCGCGGCCCGGTTTGGTTTCCGGTCAACTACCTGCTGATCGAGGCGCTGGAGCGGTATCACCATTTCTATGGCGACACCTTCATGATGGAGTTTCCAACCGGGAGCGGCCGTCGCATGACGCTCGCGGCGATCGCGGTGGAGTTGTCCCGCCGTCTGGTGGGCTTGTTCATCCCGGATGCCTCGGGACGGCGTCCCTCTCTGGGTGAAGATTCGCGCTTCGCAACCGATCCGCATTGGCGCGAACACCTGCTTTTCCATGAGTATTTCCACGGCGAGACCGGACGCGGCCTCGGGGCCAGCCACCAGACGGGCTGGACGGCGCTGGTCGCGCGGCTGATAGACCATTTCCCGGGGGAGCCGCTGGGAGAGACGCTGCCGCCCTTCGCGTTCAAGGCCGCGACTACAACGCGGCCTTGAGTGCGCGGGCGAGTTCAAGGGCGGCCTCGGTGCTCTCGGCGGTTACGGTAAAGTGCCCCATCTTGCGGCCCGGACGCGGCTCCTTCTTGCCGTAGAGATGGAGATGCGCGCGCGGCGTGCCGAGGACGGCGGCCCAGTCGGGTTCTCCAACGCATTTGTCGTGCGCCCACTTCCACGCGTCGCCGAGGATGTTTACCATCACGACGGCGGGAGCGGTGAGGGAAACGTCACCAAGAGGCAGCCCCGTGACGGCGCGGACGTGTTGTTCAAACTGCGAAGTCACGCAGCCATCGAGCGACCAGTGTCCGCTGTTGTGCGGGCGCGGCGCCATCTCGTTGACGAGCAGCTCGCCGCGGTCGGTGAGGAAGAGCTCAACCGCGAGCAGGCCGGTAAGGCAAAGCCGCTCGGCGATGGCTTCGGCGATGGCGCAGGCCTTGGCCTGGATACCTGGAGCGATGCGCGCCGGCAGAATCGAGAAATCGAGAATGTGCTTGGTGTGGATGTTCTCCGCGACGGGGAAGCACTGCATCTCACCCGCAGTGGAGCGCGCGACGATTACGGAGAGCTCGCACTTAAAATCCACCCACTGCTCGACGACGGCGCGCTGGCCCTTGAAGGACGCGACGGCGCGGCCGAGCGAGAGGTCGTCGGTGACCTTTTGCTGGCCCTTGCCGTCGTAGCCGAAGTCGGCGGTCTTCACCACGCAAGGCAGCCCGATGGAGCGGATGGCCTCGGCGAGGTCGCCGCCGGCCTCGCACTCAGCGAAACGCACATGCGGGAAGTTGTTTTTGCGCAGCCAGGTTTTCTCGCGCAGACGGTTTTGCGCGACCTCGAGGATCTGCCACTTGGGGTGAAAGACGGCGGCGTTTTCGAGCCGCCAAAGCGGCTCGGTCGGGATGTTCTCGAACTCGTAGGTGACGACATCGCAGCCGCGCACGAAAGCCTCCAATGACTCGAGATCGGTGTAGGGCGCATGAACGGCGTGGGCACTCACCTCGGCGGCGGGGGAGTCGGTGGAGGGCTCGTAGATATGCACGCGGTAACCGAGACGCTCCGCCGCGTGGGCAAACATGCGACCAAGCTGGCCGCCGCCGAGGACACCGAGGGTTTTACCGGGGGGAATCATGTCGGGGGGATGGGGCGCGGCTCAGGAAAGTTTGGCGGCGAGCACGGTAGCGGTCTGGTCTGCGCGGAAGGCATGAAGCGCGGCGCGGATCGTGGCGTCGGTGCCGGCCAGGATGGCGGCGGCGAAAAGGGCGGCGTTAATGGCGCCGGGTTTGCCGATGGCAAAGGTCGCGACCGGAATGCCACCCGGCATCTGCACGATGGAGAGCAGGCTATCCTGGCCCTTCAGACTGTGGCTCTCGACCGGAACGCCCAGCACGGGCAACGCGGTAAACGCGGCCGTCATGCCAGGCAAGTGGGCGGCACCGCCGGCCCCGGCGATGATGACGCGCAGACCGCGACCCTCGGCGGCCTTGGCGTAGTCGGCCATTTTGTCGGGAGTGCGGTGAGCACTAACCACGTCCTTCTCGAAGGGAACGCCGAGGCGATCGAGGGTGGCGGCGGCGTGCTGCATCGTTTCCCAATCGGACGTGCTGCCCATGATGATTCCGACAAGCGGAGCGGTGGTGGCCATAAGCACTAACCTGAACCGCCGAACCGCGCGGGGGAAAGCGGAAAGCTACGCGCAGCGATTGACGGCCATCGTCACCTGCGGCACTTTTGCCCTCACACGCATCATGAAAACACTTTCCTCACGTAGCTCCATTTCCTTGATTGCGGGCGGGCTCACCGCACTCGCCCTGATGACCTCCGGCTGCAGCTCCGTCGCCTTGGATAAACAGGGTGACATGGAGGCGACCTACGTGGCGGGCGAATTCCGGATGCTGGTCAACGGCACCGCCCCGGCGACGGCTGCGGCCACCAGCGCCGCGTTCAAACAGCTCGGATTGTTTCAAATCAAGAGCACGCAGGAAACCTACTCTGCCACCCTGCGCGCCCGCACCCCGAAGGACGAAAAAGTCACCGTAGGCATCGCTGAAGTGAACAGCCGCCAAACCATGGTCCGCATCCGTGTGGATATCGTAGGCGACAAGAATTTCTCCCGTAAACTCTACGAGCAGATTGACCGCAACCTCTCCAGTCGCGGCGGCTGGTGACATCCGCAACGACCGCAAAAAAAACGCGAGGCGCGCATGACGCACCTCGCGGAAATCGAGCGGTAGCTCGACGGACCGGCTTCAGCCTACCGTGATTTTACGCGGCTTGAGAGAGGCGGCCTTCGCCAAGGCCACCCGCAGCACGCCGTCGCGCAGCTCGGCGCTGACCTTCTCAACATCAATCGCGCGGTCATGAGACAGCACGAGTTCGAAGGCAGCGTCGGACGTCTCGCGATGCAGAACGGTTAAGGCCTCGGGTTTGCGCCAGGCACGCCGACCGACAAGGCGGACCTCCTCGTGATCAACACTGAGTTCGAGCCCGTCCTTGGCCACACCCGGAAGCTGCACCACGAGCGCGAAAGCCTCGGCGGTCTCGGTGATTTCATAGCGCGGCGCCACCGTGGGGCCGCGTTCCTCGGAGCGAGGTTGAGGCTGTGCTTGAGCCGGTCTTTCCGCCAACGAGGGAATGAGAGATGTGATGAGTGACATGATAAGTTTCTCCGTAGTTATAGTTTTTGGTTTTAGGGTTTTCCGTTTACGCGATTGCGACCGTGACCTTGCGGGGCTTGGCCTCCTCGCGTTTCGGCAGCGTCACGGTAAGCACGCCGTTGTCGTAAGTGGCGCTGATCTTGTCAGTCTGCACCACGTGTTCTTGGACGTTAATCGAACGCTTCAGCTCGACGGTTTCCTCGCGTTCACCGATTTTCTGCACGCGGCGGGCGCCGATTTGCAGGGTTCCTTCGACGAGCTCCACGCTGATGGCAGAACGGTCCACCCCGGGAAGTTCTGCGCGCACCGTGGTGGTGTGAGCGTCCTCGTAGAGATCGATCGGGAAGCGAACTTCGGCGGCGCTCGACGCCGTCTCGCTCAGAGCCGCTTCGAACAAGCGTCCGACCTCAGCTTCGAGTCCTGCCCACGGACTGCGGGCGAGCGGAGCGTAGAAGGTGCGGCCATAGGGTTGGGTATATCGTATGAGTCTCATGATGTGTGTCTCCTGAATGATGTTGGTTTGTGTGGTTGATGTTTCGCTTTACGCGTCGTCCATAACCGTTGCATACGCGGTGCCCGCCGACCCCGGAATGCCCGTTCGCTGAGAATCAGGGCCTTGCAAAAACCACCCGCTCCGACGCTGCGCAAAGTTGTCCACCCGCCTGTCCCACCGGTGGGCAAGCTCGTCTCAAAATGCGCGTGCAGCCCGCCGCCGACTCGCCCAACCTCGCCGACCGTCCATGCAATTCGACTTCGACACCGTTCCCGCCCGCCTCGGCACCGACTCCCAAAAGTGGCAGAAATACGCCGGCCGCGACATCCTACCGCTCTGGGTGGCCGACATGGATTTCCGTTCCCCGCCCGCGATCCTTGACGCCCTTCAGCGCCGCGTCGCCGACGGCATTTTTGGCTACGCCCGTCCGGTGAAATCCACCGTGGATGCCGTGGTCAACGCCCTCGCCTCCCGCTACGGCTGGACTATAGACCCCGCCTGGATCGTATGGCTCCCAGGCCTTGTCTGCGGCCTAAACGTCACCTCCCAGGCCTTCGCCGCTCCGGGCGAGGAGGTGCTCTGCCTCACGCCCGTGTATCCGCCGTTCATGACGGCGCCGAAAAACTCCGGTCGCGTCTCCGTCACGGTTCCCTTTGTGCTGAACTCCGCCGCAGCCCGCTGGGAAATTGATTGGGATGCCCTCGAGCGCGCCGTCACCCCGCGCACAAAACTCTTTTTCCTCTGCAATCCGCACAACCCGATCGCCCGCGTCTTCCGCCGCGACGAGCTCGTGCGAATCGCCGATTTCTGCGCACGCCACGATTTGATCCTTTGCTCCGACGAGATCCACTGCGACCTCATCCTCGATCCCGCCCTGCCCCACCTGCCGACCGCACTGGTCGCGCCGGAACACGCCGCGCGCACCCTCACC
>JAIYBI010000537.1 GCA_027488595.1 Opitutaceae bacterium
CTACAGTGAGGCGGGGGCGGCTGGAGGCGGTGGTGTGTTCGGAGGAGCGCAGCCAGAGGTCGTCGCGGATGTTGGTGGCGGGGAGGGTTTCGTCGTTGGCGAGGAGGATGAGGCCGGCGTCGGTGCCGGATTGAATCCAAGTGCGGACGAGGGCGGTGAGGTCGGTGCCGGAGAGGGAGACGCTGATAGGACCGGTTTGGTTGTTGGACCACGTGAAGCCGCCGAGGGCGGGGCCGGTTTGGAGGCGGCGGAAGCCGTTCGTGTCGGCAACGCTGGCCCAAGGCGTGGCGGTGCTTTGGACGCGGTTGAGCTTGGTGCTCTGGGCTTGGGTCCAAGCGAGATCGGCGGGGTTGATCGCGTAGATGGAGGCGGCACCGGTGGTGGTGGCGCGGGCGGCGGAGTCGATGGTGAAGTCGAGCGTGACGCTGTAAACCTCGCGGATGCCGGCGGAGAGGGACGGCAGATCCCAGCGAATGAGGGAGCGGGAGAGCGAAGTCGTGGTGTTGCCCTGAGCACCGATTCGAAGGGTGTTTTGCGCGCCGTTGATGCCGGCTCCGCCGCTGAAGCCTTGGAGGTAGGTGTCCTGGGTGGAGGCGTAGCCGTTCGAGCCCTGCTGGAAGACAGTGGTGATGATGGCTGGGTTGGCGGTGACGGTGAGAGTGATGGTGCCGGTCGAGGTCAGCGCGCCGTCGCCCACCGTGTAGGCGAGAGTGGCAGTGCCGGTGAATACAGGCGAAGCGGTATATCGGACGAGGCCGTTGGCGAGGGTGGCGGTGCCGCTGGACGGGGTGCCGACGGAGACGAGGGTGAGCGAATCACCATCAACGTCTGAGTCGTTGGCGAGCGCGTTGATGTCGATGAACTGTCCCTGCTGAACGGTGGCGGAGTCGGCGACTGCGGCGGGGGCGTCGTTGACCGAGGTAATGGTGACGGAGACGGAGGCGGTAGCCGTGCTGGAGCCGTCGGAGACGGTGTAGGAGAAGGAGTCTGAGCCGTTGACGTTTGCGTTGGGAGTATAGCGGAGCTGGCCGTTTTCGATGGAGGCTGAACCTTTGGCGGGAGCGGTGGCGGAGACGAGACTCAGCGAGTCGCCGTCGAGGTCCGAATCGTTGGCGAGGACGTTGAGGAGCGTGGATGTGTCCTCGGAGAGGGTAGCGGAGTCGGCGACGGCGACAGGGGCGTCGTTGACCGGGGTAATGGTGACGGAGACGGAGGCGGTGGCGGTGAGGGAGCCGTCGGAGAGAGTGTATGAGAAGGAGTCGGAGCCGTTGGCGTTCGCGTTGGGAGTATAGCGGAGCTGGCCGTTTTCGATGGAGGCGGAGCCCTTGGCGGGGGCGGTGACGGAGACGAGAGTCAGAGTGTCGCTTTCGGCGTCGGAATCGTTGGCGAGGACGTTGAGGAGAGCGGAGACGTCCTCGGCGAGGGTGGCGGAGTCGGCCACGGCGACGGGGGCGGTGTTCACTCCGGTGGAGACGGTGGAAACGATGGTCAGGCGAGGACGGAGCGAGAGCGTGGGGTGTTCCGAGGACTGGACGCGGGCGAAGGTGCTGGCGCTGGCGAAGCGCTCGTTGCGCATCACGAGGAGGAGACCGCCGTTGACGCCGTTTTTCCAGCCTTGGACGAGACTGGTCAGGTCGCCAGAAAGAGGAAGGGTGAACGATCCGGCTCCGCTGGCGGTGAGGGTGAACGTGGCGAGGCGGGTGGGGGTGTAGATGGTCGGGAAGCCGTTCGCTCCGGCGAGTCCGCTCCACGGCGTGGTGGCGGTCGAGTTCAGGTAAAGCTTTGTGGCGGTGCCTTGGACCCAGGCGGCGTTTGCGGCGGAGATCGGGTAAACGTCCACCGTGAGTGATGCGCCGGACGGGATGCTAGTGGTGGCGTCGAGCGAAAGGTCGAGGGCGACGGAGGAGACGGTGCCTATGACGGGGAGCGAGGAGACGTCGAATTTCAACAGGGAACGGGACACGGGGCGGTCGTCAGTGCCGGCGCTTGAGCCGATGTCCATAAAGGTAGCGGAGCCGTTGATGCCGTTGCCGCCGCTCCAGCCGACGAGGAAGGTGTCCTGCGTGCCGGTGTAGCTATTGACGCCTTGTCGCAGCGATATGCTGGAGTAGCCGCCGGTGTTGACGGGCGCGCTGGTGGCGACCGCGCTGTCGAGCATGGTGGAAACGGTGGCGACGGCCTTGATTGGGGCGGTGCTTCGGGCGGAGAAGGGGCCGGTGTAAAGGACGCCGCGGGAGGATGGGTCGCCGCCGTCTGTGGTGTAGTAGATCGAGGCTCCCGGGGTTGCGCAGGAGAGGGTGATGGTCTCCGCGCCGGAGGAGGTGCGCTGGGCGGGGGATATAGTCGGGGTGGCGACTAGGGCGGCCAAGGTGGATCCGGCGGACCATGCGGGCTGGCCGTATTCGAAGGCGCCGGCGTCGGGGGCGCCGGAGAGGGTATCCGCGAACGCTGGGTCGGAGGCGATGGGGACGGAGTAGTTGTCGAGGGAAACGTCACCGAGGGCCTGGCCTAGATTGATGGCGGGCGAGGCGGCTTGGAGCGTGTAGTCGCCGGTCGAGGCGGAGGCGAAGCGCGGATCGGTGGCACTGCCCATGAAAGCGTCCCAGAGCAGGGTCTGAGTAGGGGTGACGTCTTGCAGGTAGGCCGGTGCGTCGTAGATGTTGTTGCGAATGATCGAGCCGGTGTTGGGGCGGGCGGCCTTGTTGTTGAAGAGCGACCAGGTGAGGTTGCGCAGGGCAGGGATGCCGACGGCAGTGTTGTTAAAAATGATCGCGTTCGAGACGCCGCTGGTGCTGTCGGGGAAGCAGCCGGTGATGCAGAACGGCGTGCGCATATCGATCATCAGGTTGCGCGCGAAGATGTAGTTTTTGGCGAAATCGGCGTAGAGTCCGCCGTAGGCGTAGGGGCTGGCCTCGGCGATGACGTTGTGATCGACGCGGAGGAAACGCTGGTCGCCGAGGAAGCGGACGCCTCCGCAGTCGTTGTCCTGCAGGCCGAAC
>JAIYBI010000154.1 GCA_027488595.1 Opitutaceae bacterium
CTTCACATACGACGGGCACCGCCTGGAGAACAAGAGGATCGTCGCGCTCGTCGCCGACGGCAAAGTCAACGAAGACGAGATCGCCCTCATCGCTAACAAAAAGCTCACCCCCCGCCTCCGCGAACGAGGCTTGGCGGATGCCTGGCGCGTCACGCTCGACACTCCCGTCAAAGACATCTTGCCCGGCAGCGTGATCGCGTCCGCCGACTCCATCGGCAACGGCTTTGCCATTCGCAACTGCACCCTCGGCTTCAATCGATCCCGAGGGGCCCTCATCAAGGCCGGCCGTGGCGAGATCACCGGCAACACCTTCGCCGGCTCCATCATGGCCTCCATTCTTATCTCGCCTGAGTTCTATTGGCTCGAAGCCGGCCTCGCCGACGACCTCCTCATCGCCAATAACACTCTGCGCGATATCCGCGGCCCCGGTATCGTCGTCACCGCCGTCGGTGGCGATGGCTCGCTCGCTCCCGCCGGTGCCTTTCGCAAGCTCACCATCCGCGACAACACCATCTCCGGCGGCCCCGCCCCGGGCATGCTCATTACCTCGGTCTCCGGCTTGGTGAACAAAAACAACCGCGTGTCGGTCGACACCAAGGAACCCCTTCATAGTTGGGAGCTCAAGCCGTCGAGCGACAAGAGCTTCAAACCGATCATGCTCCAAAATAACAAGTGAGCCTCTAGCCCCCGCCCTCTCCACCTCATCCGCCGACTTCGTCGCGCCCGCATGAAAACCAGCCGCCCCAACATTCTCCTCATCACCAGCGACCAGCAGCACTGGAACACCCTCGGCAAACACTTCCCCGAGATCCACACGCCAAACCTGGATCGCCTCGCCGACCAGGGCATGCTTTTCCGCCGCGCCTACTGCCCCAATCCCACCTGCACCCCCACCCGCGCCTCCCTCATCACCGGCCAATACCCCAGTCGCCACGGCGCGTGGTCCCTCGGCACCAAGCTCCCCGAATCCGTCCCCACCGTCGGCGACTCCCTCCACGCCGCCGGCTACGACACCGCCCTCATCGGCAAGGCCCACTTCCAACAACTCGTCTCCACTCCCGAGCACCCGTCGCTCGAATCCTACCCACTGCTCCGCGACCTCGATTTCTGGAAAAACTACACCCAGCCCTTCTACGGCTTCCGCCACATTGAGCTCGCCCGCAACCACGGCGACGAATGCCACGTCGGCCAGCACTACGCCGCCTGGATGGAGGAAAAAGGCCTGACGACCTGGCGCGACCACTTCCAAAACCACTGGGGGCCGCACTCCTTCGGCGAGCCCGACCAGCCGCCGCAAAACCACCGCTGGACCCTCACCGAGGACTACCACCTCAACACCTGGATCGCCGAGCGCACCAACGCCCGCATCGACCACGCCGTCGCCGCGCAAAAACCCTTCTTCATCTGGGCCAGTTTCTTCGATCCCCACCCGCCCTACCTCGTGCCCGCCCCGTGGGACACCATGTATGACCCCGCCAAGCTCACCGTTCCCGCCGCCACCCCCGGCGAGTTCGCCAAGGCCCCGCCCCACCTCCAGGCCACCCAGACCCCAAAACCTGATTTCACTTCGTATCAGGAAACTCCTTACACCAACCACGGCCTGCACTGCCACCTGCACGACCGCGGGAAGCTCGCCGCCAACATCGCGGTTTACTACGGCATGATGTCGATGATGGACAAATACATCGGCCGCATCCTCGACCACCTCGACGCCACCGGGCAGGCCGACAACACCCTCGTCGTCTTCACCACCGACCACGGCCACTACTACGGCCACCATGGCCTCATCGCCAAGGGCCCCTTCCACTACGAGGACGGCATCAAGCTGCCCTTCATCGCCCGCTGGCCCGGCCACATCCCCGCCGGCGCCGAGACAGATTCCCTCGTCAGCCTCATCGATCTCCCCGTCACCTTTCTGCACGCCGCCGGCGCGCCCGTGCCGCCATCCATGCAAGGTGTCGATCTCACCCCCGCCCTTTCCGATCCGGCGGTCGCCGTCCGCGACCACGCCATCTGCGAGCACCGCCACCAGCCCACCGCCGTCCACCTCAAGACCCTCGTCACCCCGACGCACAAGCTCACCGTGTATTACAACCGCGAATACGGCGAGCTCTACGACCTCGTCGCCGACCCGAGTGAGATAAACAACCTCTGGGCCGAGCCCTCCGCCCGCGACCTGCGCGAGAGCCTTACCCGCAAGCTCCTCTACGCGGAGATGGGCGCCGAGCCCATGCCCATGCCCCGCGTCTCCGTCGCCTGATCATCCCCGTGCGCCTCCGCCTCGCGCTTTTCCTCGTCGTCGCCGTCCTCGTCCGTGCCGACGGCACCCCGGCGACCCTGCGCATCCTTACCGTCGGCAACAGCTTCGCCTACGACGCCACCCACTTCCTCCCCGCCATCGCCGAATCCGCTGGTCGCCGCGTCGTGCTTTTCCACGCCAACATCAACGGTGCATCCTTCGAGAAACATCTCGAACTCGTCGCCGCCGACACCCGCCCCTTCACCGCACGCACCCACCCGCGCACCGGCGAAAAACGCGACTTCAACCTCCGCGAGGCCCTCGCCGCCGAGGCCTGGGACATCGTCACCATACAGCAGGCAAGCCCGCTGAGTTTTCTCCCCGAGAGCTACGAACCCCACGCCACCACGCTCATCGCCTTCATCCGTGAACACGCACCGCGGGCCGAAATCGTCATCCACCAAACTTGGGCCTACCGCGACGACTGGAGCGGCTTCGCCAAAGGCGACCTCACTCCCGCGACGATGCACGCCCGCCTCGCTACTGCCTACGCCGACCTCGCCGCCCGCC
>JAIYBI010000012.1 GCA_027488595.1 Opitutaceae bacterium
CGCCGCCGCCGCCGCCGGTCGATGCGGGAGCGGACGCCGCGAAGCTGGAGGCCCTGGTCATTGAGGTTATCGCCGCCACTGGCGCCGCCTCGAAAAAGGAAATGGGCAAGGTCATCGCCGCGCTCAAGCAACGCCCCGAGGCCGGCATCATTGATTTCGGCGCCGCCAGCAAGATCGTGCAGTCCAAGCTACCCTGATCCGCTGGTTTTCTTCGGTGTTGTAGCGGGGAGCGCCATGCGACCCGTTCCGATTCCGGGTCGCATGGCGCTCCCCGCTACGAAATCAGCCAACGCCCCTCAAAGCGTCCCCGTCGCGTAAAGCACCGCTAGTATCAGGCACACGAGCGCCACCGCCGTCCAATACCACGGCAATCCGCCGCGCGCTTTCCCCGCCGACTCCCGCTCGTCCGCCGCGTCCTCGCCATTCTCGTCGTCCGGAAACTCCATCCCGTCGTAAACCGAGGCCTCGCGCCACCCGGTGCGTTCGTCAGCCCCGCATTGCGGACATGCCTTCGCTCGGCGCGGGATGTCGCCGCCGCACTGGGCGCATTCATCGGGGGCTGGGGCAGGGGAGGGGCGGGCGGCCATTTCCCTATCCCAAGCCTCCCGTCCGCCGCAGCGCAAGCGCCCGCCGCCGGTTTGTGTCGCCTTCCCTCCGGCGAGGCGACAAGCACGCGGGTTACCTGAATGTCTTTGCCGCAAACTTACACCGTTCCTGACACCATCCGCCGCGAACGCGCGGACAAGGTGCTTGCCGCCGCCTTCCCCGAGCTCAGCCGCGTGGCCTGGCAGCGCAGTTTTGACGCCGGTCTGGTGCTCCGCGCCGGTGTCGTGCTCGACAAGAAAAACGACCTCCACGCCGGCGAGGTCATCGAGTTTGCCCACGCCGACGTCGTCCCTTCCGAGCTCCACGCTTCAGGCACCAAGCTCGATATTCTCTTCGAGGACGCCCACATGCTCGCGGTCAACAAACCCGCCGGCATGGTCGTCCATCCTGGCGCGGGCACCAAGGACAACACCCTCGTCCACGCCCTGCTCGGCCACTGCGCGGGCACCCTCAGCGGCATCGGCGGCGTTGAGCGTCCCGGCATCGTCCATCGTCTTGATCGCGATACCACCGGCGTGATGCTAGTGGCCAAGTCAGACGCCGCCCACCGCGCCCTTTCGGAGCAGTTTGCCGGTCGCAATCTGCACAAGGAATACCTCGCCCTCGTCTCCGGCGTGCCCCGCCTGCTCAGCGGCACCCTCGACGGTGCCATCGCGCGCAACAAGATCCACCGCCACCGCATGGCCGTCACCGAGGACGGCAAACCCGCCCGCACCGATTGGAAACGCGAAGAGGCCTTCCTCCCGCTCGCCGCGCTCATGCGCTGCCACATTCTCACCGGTCGCACCCACCAGATCCGCATCCACATGAAGACCGCCGGACACCCGCTGCTCGGCGACGTGACGTATGGCTGGAAGGACTACGGCAAGCTCCCGATCAAGCCGGAGCGGGTGATGCTGCACTCCGAGATGATCCGCTTCACCCACCCGATTTCCGGCAAACAGATGGAAGTCCGCGCCCCCTTGCCGCCGGATTTCAAGGCGATGATCGCCGCGCTACGAACCGCCGCGGAGGCGATCGCGAATCCGGGCAAGCGTGGCTGATTCTCATTCGCATTCAGGCGTAAGCCAATGCCCGAGGTAGGAGCGTGCTTGCACGCGATTCTGCGCTTCGTCGATGTTTCCAGCGGGTATCCGGTCTTAATCGGAAGGGTTACACAGAGGGCACGAGAGTTGGCACAGAGGTCACGGAGTTGAATGCCGAGACTGATTGCTGTCCGCAGAGAACTATCGGAATTCTTCTGTATGTATCTCTATTCGTGTTAATTCGTGTAATTCGTGGTTGGTTTTATCTGCGGTTTTTAGGGTAAAGGGATAAAATCTGCGTTTAACCTCAAAAATCGCGTGCAAGCACGCTCCTACGCTCGGACCAGATTAGTCCAACTTTGATCGCGAATTGGAATGAGTCGCCTGGTGGCTCTAGTGCGCGGGCGCGCCGCCGGCGGCGGTTTCGGCGGCGAGGAGGGGCTCGAAGTTGGCTTTGTCGGTCGCCTTCATGTAGGCCTCGCGGGCGCTGATGTCGCCCGAGTCGAAGCGGCGGCGCAGGGAGACGTCCATCGAGATCATGCCATCGGCCATGGAGCCTTCGATGATGTTTCGGATGGCGGAGATGTTACCTGCGCGGATGGTGCCGCCGAGTGCGTCGTGAGGGAGAAGAATCTCGTGCACCGCGCAGCGGCCGCCGGCTTTCTTTTTGCAGAGGAGCTGGGAGACCACGCCGCGCAAACAGGAGCCGAGCGTCACGCGGATCTGGTTCTGCTCGTCGGAGGGAAAGGCATCAATGATACGGTCAATCGTCTTCGGCGCGCTGTTGGTGTGCAGAGTGGCGAAAACGAGCATGCCCATGGAGGCGCAACCGAGGGCGAGGCGGATGGTCTCGAGCTGGCGCATTTCGCCGACGAGGATGATATCGGGGTCGGCGCGGATGGCGCCCTTGAGCGCGTCGGCAAAGCTGTCGGTGTGTTCCAGGACCTCGCGGTGGACGATAATGGAGGCCTTGTTCTGGTGAACAAACTCGATGGGGTCCTCGACCGTGACGATGTGGCGGGTGGAGGTGACGTTGATGTAGTCCATCATGGCGGCGAGGGTAGTGGATTTACCACTACCGGTCGGGCCGGTGACAAGGACAAGGCCCTCGCGGAGCGAGCAAAGTTTCTTGAGCGACTCGGGGAGCTTGAGGTCGTCGAAGGAGAGGATCTTCGACGGAATCTGACGGAAGACGGCGGCCATGCCCCAGGCGTTGCGTAGGTAATTGACGCGGAAACGGGCGAGCCCGGGGATTTCGTAGGCGAAGTCGAGGTCGTGGACCTTGAGATAGGTTTCCCAGCGGTGGGGGGCGCAGATCTCCTTGAGGAGTTCCTCCATACGCTCGGTGGTAACGAGGGGGAACTCGGTGAGGTCCACAAGGGAGCCGGAAACACGGGCGCGCGGGTGGATGCCGATCATCATGTGAAGATCGGAGCCATCTTTGGCGCGCATGGAGCGGAGGAGTTGATCAATCGCGGGCATGGGGAAGAAAAGGGCTGAAGGACTTAAGAGCTGAAACGGCAGTGAAGGATTTGGGTGAAGGTTTGGGACCTCAGGTTTCAGGTCTCAGCCCTCAGGTCTTGTATTTAGTCGGAGCCTGGGACGGCCTGGCGGACGGCCTTGTTGAGGATGTTGGTGCGGGCGACCTCGTTGGTGACGATGCCATCCTTCCAAAGGTTGAGGATGGAGTTGTCCATTGAGATCATGCCCTCGCGTTTGCCGGTATCGAGGGCGCTGGGGATGCCCTGGGTCTTGCCATCGCGGACCATGGAGGAGACGGCGAGGGTGTTGACCAGAATCTCGCAGGCGAGGGCGACGCCGCCGGCCTTGGCGGGGAGGAGGCGCTGGCAGATGATGCCACGGAGACTTTGCGCGACCATGGCGCGGATTTGGGGCTGCTGGCCGGGCGGGAAGACGTCGAGGAGACGGTTGAGGGTCGAGGTGGCGTCACTGGTGTGCATGGTGCCGATCACCAAGTGGCCGGTTTCGGAGGCACTGATGGCGAGCTCGATGGTGGCGAGGTCGCGCAGCTCTCCGATGACGATGACATCGGGGTCCTCGCGGAGCGCGCCCTTGAGTGCGCTGGCGAAGGAGGCGGTGTGGTGGCCGGCCTGACGCTGGGTGACGTTGCAGCCCTGGCTCTGGTGGAGGAACTCGATGGGGTCCTCGATAGTGATGATGTGGTCGTCGCGGGTGCGGTTGAGCTGATCAATGAGGGAGTTGAGCGTGGTGGTCTTGCCGGCGCCGACGGGGCCGGTGACGAGGATGAGGCCGTTGTGGTAGCTGAGGAGCTTTTCGATGACCGTGGTGTTTTTAAAACCGAGCTCGGCGGGGGTGCGGATGTGTTCGGGGACGATGCGGTAGGTGCCCTTGCAGCCGTCCTTGTGCTCCATGAGATTTACGCGGATGCGGCGGCCGCCCTGCATGGCTAGGGCGTAGTCGTAATCGCGCTTCTTGGTAAAGTGTTCGACCTCGTCGGGCGCGAGCAGACAGGTGTTGAGACGGAGCGATTCGGTGGCGGTAAGCGGAGTGGAGTTGAGGAAACTCAGTGCTCTCATGCGGCGGACGTAGGGCGCGGCACCGGCGGAGAGATGAAGGTCGCTGGCACCGAGGTTTTGCGACGTGGTGAGCAAGCCGAGCATGAACGGCTTCAGGTCGGCGTCCGGCATGGAGGCGACAGCGCTAAAATCTACGTGGCCCGCGTCGGAGGCGACGGGCGCAGGCGTGACGGAGAGCCAGACGGGGTCCTGCACGGCGGCGGCCTTGGGCGGAGCGGCGAGGGCGAGGGGTGGCGGCTCGGTGGCGGAGAGAGCGAGGGTCTGCGACTCCTCGACGAGCCGGTTGAGTAAGTCGAGATCGGTCGTGATGTCCTGATCAAGCAAGGCCTGGCCGAAAGAGAGAGCGTCGGCCCCGGGGGCGAGCGAGTGGGCGATCAGCGCGGCGCGTTTGGCATCGAGGACGTTTTCTTGCACGCACAGGGATACGATCCAAGGGACTTCTTTATGCATAGGGGAAGGGAGAGCGGAACAAATGAGGACAGGGAAGGGAAGCGTTTGTGCAGGAAAACTTGAGGTGGTGGTAATACCCCCTTGGCAACCGGGCACACCGATAATGCGACGTTCGAATTGAGGCACGTTGTTGGCTGACGCCGGATCCGCCTGCGTTGCGGGTGATCATTGGCCAACTCACGCGGCCACCGATGATCCACCTTGCAGGGCATCGTTACTCCCTTCGCTAGCTATCCGATCGTCAGTTCCCCGGCCCGTGAGAATAAAAAAGCCGGGGCTCGAGGCCCCGGCCTTGGCCGGCTGACGAAAGGTGTCGGCGGATTTTTCCGTTACGGAGCAAGAGTGGCCTCGAGGCGAAGGAAAGTCCTGGACCCGGTCGTAACGGTATAAACTCTGCGCTGGCCCGTGATCACACCGGTTTGGTCACCCACGGTGCCACTTCCTGCCGGGCTTCCGCTTACGCCGGTGGTTGTCCAAGTGCCGGTGGCGAGATCGGGCCTCGTTGTGCCGACGACATTGAGCTTGGGGTCGTCGGTGCGCACTACGGCGGTGAGCACGAGGGTGGTGGAAGTGCCGCTGAGCACCGGAGCCTGCACGGTGTCGCTCGGGCTGTTGGCGCCGAGGGCATACTTCATCAGCGGGGAGAGGCCATCCGCGCCGACCGTGGTGGGATTGGCGATTGAGACGGTGACGTTGCGGATAGCGGGAGTGGCGGGGTTGCCGGCGACGTCGGTGGCGTTGTAGGTGACGGGATAAACGCCGGGCTTGGCGGTATTCACCGTGCCGGTGGGGACAACCGTAGAGCTATCGTCGGCGGTGGCACCGGCGTCGGTGTAGGTCGCACCCCATGCGGCGGAGTTGCTGCCCGGGCTGGTTACAGTGATGATCGGTGCCGTGGTATCCAATGTGACGGCGAGCGTGTTGCTGGCGAGAGACACGTTGGGGACGCTTGCGGTATCAGTCACCGTGGCGGTCAAGGAGCGGTTGCCAGGAGCCAAGACGCTGGTGGTGAGATTGATCGAACCGGTGCTGATGTTGCCAGCCGAGAGGGTGGCGGAGGCGACTTGGGTGGCACCGTCGAAGAGCTTCACCACGTCGCCTGCAAGTGGAGCGGTGGCGCCGGCGCCATTGAGGGTAACAACGACGGTGGGCGTGGTTGAGTTGGTAATCAGGTCGCTGCCGCTCGAGCCGGTGTCGGAGGCGGCGAGCAAGGCGATGGTGGGCGCGGCAGGTGCGGTGGTGTCGCTGGCACCGACGTAGTTGATCGTAATGGTTGTGGAATCCACCAGAAGAGTGAGCCCTTCGATGGGATCGCTCAGGGTCGGGGTGCCGCTGATTGAAGCGGCAGTGAAGAGGGTGGTGTTCCCGCTAAGCGGGGTGCCGACGATTTTAACGGTGTTGTTACCGGAGAAGGTCAGCGTGGAGCTTGAGGTCACAGGCTTCGTGACATCGAGCTGGAGGGTGGTGCCGGCGGCCAGCGAGATGCCGGAAGCCTGACTGCCGCCAAGCCCGAGAGTGCCGAGGATGACGTTGGTGGGGCCGGTGTAGGTGTTGTTGCCGCCGAGAATCCAGGTGCCGGTGCCGTCCTTGGTCAGAGCGACGACGGCAGTGCCGTTGCCTCCCGACAAGTTATCGGCAATGACGCCCGAAATCGTGTTCGCCTGCGTGTTGGAGCCTTTGAGGGTGAGCACACGGACTGCGGTGGCGTTTACGCCGATCTGCGGCGTATTGAAAGCGGGGGCACTGAAGACCAGCGCACCGGAGCTTCCGTTTTGCTCAATGCTGGCGCCGCCAGTTCCCACGGAGGTGGTGCCGACGCCGATCTGGATCGTGCGGTCAGTGGTTTCACCGGTGCCGACATAACGCAGGTTGCCGTCCGAGGCGTTGATTCCGAAAAAGATCAGACCGTTGGGCACCGTGGTCGGCGCACCGAAGCTGCTGCTGGCAGTGCCGCCCACCACACTGTTGAACGAAGACATCTGAACCAGGCCGCCGGCCAAAGTAGTGGAGCCCGAGTAGGTATTATTGCCGGAGACGATGGTGGTGCCGGTAACGTCCACAGGACGAAATATCGCTCCGAAGGCGAGGCCGCCATCATCAATCACGCCGGAGACCTCCAAGGTAGCGTTGCCCGCCGCACCGATACGAGCGCCCGTTGCACCGAGCGTGACATTCCCCGTCCACTTGCTGGAGCCGGACCGGCCCTGCAATGCTCCATTGGCGCCGGTCCCGCCGCTGCCGATGATGGTGATGGCTTCGCCGCTGATCGTGATGTTGCCATAGAGCCCGAGGCGGGCGGTGTCCTCGACTCTCGTGCCGCCGGCGGTGGTGCCGAGGGCACCGGCATCCAGAACTGCGAGTTCGCCTGCGCTCACCGTCGTGAGACCCGAATAGGTGTTGGCAGTGGCGAAGGTCAAATTGCCGGTGCCGGTCTTGAGCAGTGGGCGGCTTCCGGTTAACGTGACGGTTTGGTTGGCCGTTCCGGTCGTGGAGTCCACGTTGATGGCGATGCCGGATGCCGCATCCAAAGTGAAGCCCTCGGGCGAACCGGCATTAAACACAGTAGCTATGTCCGAAGCGGAGTAGTAAGCGGGGTCCGTATCGTGCAGACCAAAGCCCACGCTGCCCGTGGCGGTGGCGGTGACCGTGCCGGATGCTTTGGCGGCTCTCCTTGCAAACGTCAGAACACCCGCATTGACCAGGGTCGCTCCGGTGTAGGTGTTGGTGCCGGAGAGAATCAGGGTGCCGTTGCCGGTCTTGGTGAGGTTACCCAGAGAGGTATGGTCCGAGAGATTGCCGGAGAGGGTGATGGTCCTGGCGGTGCCGGCAGCGCCGGCCGCTTGAATCGTCGCCCCGGAGCCGTTGCCCAGCTTCATATTGAGGGCGGAGGTCCAGTCTGCCGAGGCCCCCAAGGTGCCGCCGAGGAGATTGATTTCTGTGTTGATACCGTTCGCCACGGTGGCCCTCGTCATGTTCGCACTGCCGATGTAGAGATTGCCGGCGCTGAGCTCAATGCGCGCAGTTGAAAGCGGATCATAGGTGCCGGTGCCGCCGATCGCCACGCCGTTCACGGTCGCGTTGCCGCCTGATACCTTAAAGGTCGCAACTCGGTTTGCCACGGAGCCCTGGCCGAAAAGGGCAAGGGTGTTGAAGGTGGCATTTGAGCTCCCGATCGTGAGTGTGCCGCCGGCTTGAATATCGAGCGTGGCGTTAGAGCCAACGTTGGTTGATGCACCACCCACGATTGTAAAACGGGCTGAGGAGGCGGTGCCCACGTTCATCGTGCCGCCATCTTTCACGATGAGGGTCGCTAAATTGACGCTGGTGTTGCCCGTTCTTCCAAGGACTGCGGGCGTGGTGGCATTCAGGACTCCCGTGCCCGAGACCGTGTAGGTTGTGTTTAAATTATTAGCATTTCCGATATTACTGAGCGAGGTGCCGCTCAAATTCACCGTGCCGGCGCTATGGTTGGTTACGGCATTATTGAAAACCATGAACCCGGATGTGCTGATGTTGCCACCGGTCAGGTTGAGCGTTCCGGCGCCGGAGAAGGTGTAGTTCGCGGTGCTGAATCCGCCGCCCAAATTCAGAGTGCCGTTGTTGGTGTTGACTGCCATTGCGCCGACGACGGCGACGACTGGGGAGTTAATCGTGGCGGTCTTTCCCGCGGCCACGGTGATGCCATAATTGGTGGTCGTCGTATTGCCGAGAAAAAGCGCGCCTCCGGTGAGTTGGTAGCCGGAGCTACTGAAGGTAAGCCCTTGCACCGCCATCTGTGAGGGAAGGGTGACGACATACTGATTCGCAGTCCCATCCGTTCCGGCAAAGGTGGCGCTGTTGGTGGATGAAGTCGTGGAAGTCTGGGACCATGGCTCGTTGCTGGTGCTGTTGTTCCAGTTCGGATCCGAAAGCGTCCAATTGCCACTTCCAGCGTCGATCGTGGCTCCGTTTGACGTTACCGAATCCCAAGAGAGGGCGGCGGCACGCAAAGCAGGGGCAGCGGGGGCTAGGAAAAGGGCAGCAGCAAGGGCAGTAGTAAGGCGGGGTAGGTTCATAGGGGTGGGAAGACTGAGGAGAATCACGACGTGTGGCCGGCAGAGCGCAACAGGAACGTATGCGATCCCGTTAGGTTTCGGGTTCAGCTCTCGATTCTGGCGGCTTCGGATTCAGGCTGATATCTGCGGATCTACCCGCTGCGGGGAGAAGGGTTCTCTAAAACGGTTCGATTCACCTCCGTGAATTCCCGTCTAAAAACTGGATGCTTTGGGGGCGGCCATTTTTTCTTCGCGCCCCTGTGTGACGCTTCGCGATTAAGAAATCCACGTTTCGCGCGCGCTTAAAGCAACCGGGCAAAACGAAGGTCACCCGGCGATCGGCGTTGAAACGGAATCATCTTTAAATTGACCTCCCTGCCGCAGGCCTCTTCCTGCCCACCTTTCTTCGGTGGCTACGTTCTAGGGGCCTGATTGCGTGGCTCAGTCGCCCGGCCCCACCTTAGCCCCCTCTCCCTCTCTTATGACCTGCACACTCGCCTGGTTTACCCCGTCATCCGCCACCGAATACGCTAGAAAAAACGTAGCCCGCAGGGGCCACCATGGATCAAAGCTCCACGCCTTCGGGCTCACGCTTCTGCTGAGGGTCGTGCTCGGGGTCGCTGCGAGCCTGATTCCGGCCTTCGCGGCGACGGAGAACGCGCGCAACGTGCCGACGGATCGTCCGGTGACGTATGAGGCCTTCGGTGCGCTCGGCGACGGCAAGACCGACGATTTGCCGGCCATCTTCGAGGCTCATGCATTCGCCAACAAGCCCGGCCTGCCGGTCCATTCCCGGCCCGACGCCACCTACCATCTCGGACGCCGCGCGCTGACCGCCGTCATCGCCACCGACACCGACTGGAGCACGTCGCGCTTCATCATAGACGACCGGGACGTCGAGGACTTCCGCACGTCGGTCTTTGCCGTTCGCTCGCTTCTGGCGCCCGTCGAGCTGTCCATCCCACGGCTGACCCGGGATCAGCGGCGCCTCGACGTCAAACCGCCGCAAGATTGCTACGTGCAGGTGCACAACGAAAACAAGCGGCTCTACATCCGCAGAGGTCTCAACCAAAACAGCGGCACGCCCCAGAAAGACTGTTTCATTTTGCGCCGCGACGGGACGATCGAGGGAGCGATAGACTGGGACTACGATACCATCACCAAGATCGAAGCCAACCCGATGGATGAGCGCCCGCTGCTGGTCAAGGGAGGGGTATTCACCACCACCGCCAATCGGGTGGAACAGGGGAAGGGCTATACCTCCTGGGCGCGAAACATCTCCATCAACCGCTCCAACACCACCATCCAGGGCGTGACGCACCACATCGTGGGCGAGACGGACGTCGGCCAACCCTATCGCGGGTTTATCACCGCCGTCCGATGCGCCAACATCACGCTGCGCGACTGCTTCTTCACCGGCCACAAAACCTATTCGTCCATTGGAGCAGCCGGTAAACCCGTGGACATGGGAACCTACGACGTGAGCGCATATGACGTGGTTAACTTCTCAATCATCGGCTGCCGCATGGACAACATCTGCGACACCAAGCTTTGGGGAGTAGCGGCGACTAGTTTCTGTAAAAACATCCTCGTTGAAAATTCCACCCTCTCCCGAATGGACACCCACCAAGGCGTATCCGGAACCTACATCATCCGCGGATCCACCCTCGGTCACGCGGGACTCAACGCCATCGGCCGGGGCGTTTTGACGATCGAGAATTCGACGGTGATGGGGAATTCCTTTCTGCGCCTGCGCAGCGACTACGGGAGCACCTGGGAAGGCACGGTCGTGATTCGGAACAGTCGCTGGGTTCCGAACTGTGGCGCTGAAATCAGGGGGCCACTGTTCGACATGGTCAACGACGGGCAGCACGACTTTGGCTACCCCTGCTTCATGCCTCGCGAGATCACGATTGATGGTCTTGTCATCGAAGACCGCAAGGTCCCTGCGGGCTATAAAGGCCCCTTCCTGTTTACGGACCCTGATGGAAAAAAAGCGGATGTGAAGGACCGCCCCTTTCCCTACCGCCAGACCGAGCGGGTGACGATTCGCAACCTGAGCACCTCCAGCGGTCTGAATTTTCGCATCTCGCTCAACAGTGAGTTCAATGCCCGGGTTCGCGTCATCGGTGAACCCGCTAAACCCGCCACCGCGATACCCGCCACCGCCAATCCCAAAACCTAGTTCCGCGAGGCACGGGCGGGCGGAGCCGGAAAGCTGTTTTACCACGAAGCTGAAAGAGGCTCGCTCATGATTCTCGCACCGCGCCCGTAGGCCGACGTTTCCCCCGACCGCTTGGGCCCACAACACCTCCGGCGCATAAAAAAGGCCGGGGCGGAAAACCGCCCCGGCCATGGGATATCGAACTGCGAGCCAACCCGCGCTCGCAGGTTAAAGCTTAGGCTGCCCTGTCAACTCTTCCGCTCTCGCGGCGGCGGCGATAGAGCGCGAAGCCAACCATACCTAGACCCGCCATCGCAGCATAGGCGGAAGGCTCGGGAATGGCAGCGATTGCAACGTAGCCGGTGCTGCTATTGAAGGTGGCAACCAGCCCGGAATCGAGACCGGTTACGTTCACTGAGCTGAAGGCCCCCGAGTAGGAGTCCACATCGAAGAGCTTAACGGCCGTCGCACTCACAGAGTAGCCGGTGCCGGAGAAGTTAAGGTTAAGCGTGCCATTAAAGGCGACCGATTCGAGCAAGCCACCGGCCGTTCCCGTCACGAGATCGTAGGTGCCGGCACCGAAGAGAGGGTCGGTGATGTCAAAGTTCGAGACTGTGCCGACACTCATGGTGAGTGAGCCGCCGTCGGCGATTGTGACCGTGCCGGGTGAGTTACCTGGAGCGAACACGCTCACGCCTGTGAAAGTCAGTGAGCTGACCGTGCCAGCGCCGGTGAAGGTGCCGGCGTTGATCGTGACCGCGCCTGCGGTTCCTGCGGTGCCAAGCGCGAAGGAAGCTCCTGCGCCGATGGTAATGTTGCCTGCTGAACTCGATCCCGTGAAGGTCAATACCGCGCCAGGGGCGATAGTGGTGACAGTAGATGAAGAGAGTGAGCCCGAGACGATAAGTGTGCCTTCCGAAACGGTGGTTGCGCCGGTGTAGGTATTGTTTCCGGAGAGAGTCAAGGTGCCCGCGCTGACCTTGGTGAGCGCGCCGCCGGTGCCGTTGATTGAGCCCGAAGTCGTGCCGTCGCTGACCGAGAGAACGGTTGAAGAACCGAGATTGATCGTGCCGCCGTTGAGGGTGGTGATCGCACTGGTCGCGCCGTTCAGATTGGCCGTGCCGGAGGTGAGTGTTCCAATGTTGGCAATGCTGCTGAAGGTCGTGGTGCCGGTGCCCGCCAGGCTCGCCAAGGTCACGTTGCCGGAACTGGCGCTGAAGTTCAGCGTGTTGGAGTTGCTCACCGAGCCGAGAGTCTGGCCCGCATTTTGGAAGTCGGCCGTGCCACCGGCTCCCACGGTCAGAGCGCTGGTGCTCGCGAGGCTACCGCTGCTCCCGATGACCAGGGCACCCGCGACGACCGTCGTGAGCCCAGTGTTGGTATTCGCCCCGGTGAGCGTGAGCGTTCCAGCTCCGGTCTTGGTGAGGTTACCACTCGTTGCGGCTCCGGTGGCGCCGGCGAAGGAGATGTTGTTGGCCGTCTCAATGGTGGCTGTTTTGTTGCCATTGATCGTGAAGGCCCGGTCACTCGATGCATTCGTGCCGGTATAGCGGAGCGTGCCGCCGTCGAAAACGAGGTTCGCGGCTGCGGCAGTCGCATTGCCGAGGTTGCCCGCCACGCCGCCGTTGCCAATCGTGCCCACGCTCAAGGTTCCGGTGATAGTCGTCGGGCCGGTGTAAGTATTGATGCCGCTGAGCGTAACTCCGGCGGTATTCGTAATCAACAATCCGGGCACGTTCGCGCTGGAATCATTGACTTCGCCGGTTATGGTGAGCGGTGCATTACCACGCAGCTCGAACGCATTAGCCATTGTGGTGGAGGTGATGTTCAGACCCCGAACCACGACCGCATTGTTGGCTCCGCCGCTTTGATTGTTTACGCTGATCGCATCAGCTGAGCCGCTCGGAACGAGGGTGCCCAGGGTGAGTGTCGTGCCGTTTCCTGCGAGTCTCAGGCTTCGATCCGCGTTGAAACTCACGGTGCCGGTGCCGAGGTCGAGATTACTGGAGCTGTTGCTGGTGGAAGTCCCGAAAATGAAGTTATTCGTGCCGCCCAGAGAGATCGCGTTGTTCCATTGATTGATGATCGCGGAACCGCTCGTGTTGGTGAAAGTGCCGTTATTCAGAGTAACTGTTCCGGTGCCCAAGGCCTGGGTGTTGTTTATATGAAGGGAGCCGTTGTTCGTGAGCGTAACGCCGCCGGAAGAACGAGAGCGGTTTCCGCTCAGAATCAATACGCCCCCCGTTCCACTCATAGTCACAAGGCCGTCCACGTCATCGTTGCCCGCAAACGTGGTGGTTCCGGTTGAGGTGACGTTGATGATGCCCCCCGTCGAACCGCCGCCATTCGCGATTATGCCTGCGCTCGTATTGGTGAAGTTTCCCGCCCCGGCGATGGTGAGGGTGCGATTCGCGGAAGAGTTGCTGATTGAAAGACCGTTGCTGGTGCTGACGACGATCGACGCTCCGGCCACGGTGCTGTAGGTGTTACTGGCAGAGTTAGAAAGCCCGACATTAAAAGTCTGGGTTGTGCCCGAAACGTTGTTCGTGAGGTTGCCAGCCAAAAGTAAGCGACCGCTGCTGCCGCCGTTTGCGAAGGTGTAATTACCTGAGCCCGTATTGAAAACGACCCCTGCGACCGTTTGAACAGCATTGACCATATTGGGGGCAAGGAAGCCGGCATTGTTAGTGTTGAATATCGTTCCGTTGGCCGACGTCGGCACCACTCCGCCACTCCACGCTGCAGTGCTGTTCCACGTATTGTTCGCACCGGCCCAAGTGATGTTTTGGGCGTAGGAGCAGGGCAGAAGGGCCATCGTTGCGAGGGCGAAGGCGAGGGTGGCGGCGTGCTTAGACGGCTGGCCAAGGTGCGAATCGGCCGAGGCCGGACGTGCCAAGTTGCGACGCGAAGGAATACGGGGAAGCATAGGGTAGGGGAGGTAGGTTGGAGCCGGACGGCCGAAGGGTAATTGAGCTGTGCTGGAAATCGGCTCGTTGCGGCCCGTGCGCAATAGGATGGTTGCCGATCTCGTTAGGTAATATCCCGCTTCGCCTTCGTGGATTTGGAGTTAAAGATTTACAGGCGCGGCGCGATTTTCTGCGGAAAAGATTCGCGGCGAAAGGGCGGTGCGGGCGGCTCGCATGCGTCGGATGAGCAGTTTCGATGAAGGAGTGTAGTTTCGCTTCCCCACCTGCGCTGGTGAACGGCGAGGGAGTGTGTTTCCTTGCGGATTCTCATTCCGCACGGCCGCCAAATCGGCCGCTCGCGCTCACGCGAAAGACGATTCTCACTCTGTTTAACCTAACGGAATCGGCTAGTCGGCGTTTGTGTTATGGCCACCGCTCGCCAACGTTCTCTGGCGTCGCTCCTCACCCCTGCACCCGGCCCTTCCGCTCTGTTTTCAGACCATGCTCCGCTTCATCCTGGGCTTCGCCCTTCTGTTGATCGTTCCTTTCGTCCATGCCGACGAATACGATGATCTGCGCCTGAAGTTGCGGGGTATGCTCATCGGCACGGGCTATGATACCGCGGACTCCAACGTGGCGGCGCGGCTCAGCAGCATTGCCAGCACGGCGAACTCCCACTGGTCCAGCATGGATAAGTCGCCTACGCGCACTTTCCTTTGGAGCGATTTGGCGAGCACGACCAACTCCGCGCATATCACCGACAGCTACACGCGCCTTCGCTCGATGGCCTACGGCTATGTCACGCCGGGATGCTCGCTCCAAGGTGATGCCGCCCTGCTCGCGGATATCATCAGCGGGCTGGATTGGATGTATGCGAACCGTTACGGCGCCAACACCGCGCAATACTTCAACTGGTGGGACTGGGAGATCGGTTCGCCGCTGCGACTCACAGACATCTGCGTGCTACTTTACGATCAGCTCAGCTCCACCCAGCTCACCAACTACATGAACGCGGTGAACCACCAGGTGCCCATCCCGGATATGACCCAGGCCAACCGAGTCTGGAAAGCCCGCGTCGTCGCCGTGCGAGGGTGCTTGGTGAAAGACAGCGCCAAGCTCGTCCTCGCGCGGGACGCCTTCAGCGCCGTGTTTCCCTACGTGACCTCCGGCGACGGCTACTACACCGACGGCAGTTTCATCCAGCATGACGACATCCCCTCCACCGCCAGCTACGGGGCCGTCCTCATCGCCACCATCGCCCCCACTTTGGCCTGGCTGAACGGGTCCACCTGGCAGGTAACGGATCCCGCACAGAGCAATCTCTTCCGCTGGGTCTTCGATTCCTACGAGCCCATTATCTACAACGGGAACATCTTCGATCACGTGCGCGGACGAGACATCGGCAACGCCGGGGTCGGCCCCAGCGCGGACGGCATGTTGGATTCCATCCTGCAGATCGCCCAGGTCGCCCCGCCGACGGATGCCGCGCGCATGAAGAGCATGATTAAAGAATGGGCGCTGGCCGACTACACCCGCGACTTCGTCTCCAACCGGGGCCTGCCCACGCTTACTCTGGCCAAGCAGATGATGAACGACCCCGGCATCGTGCGCCGGGGCGAGCTGATAAACCATTACACGTTCGCGGAAATGGATCGCGTTATTCACCTCGGCGCCGGATATGGCTTTGGCCTCAGCATGTGCTCCACGCGCATCGCCAACTTTGAGTCCATCAATGGCGAAAACCTGCGCGGCTGGTTCACTGGCGACGGCCAGACCATCCTTTACAATGGAGACCTCACCGCCTTCGGGGACTCCTACTGGGCCACAGTGGATCACTACCGACTCCCCGGAGTCACCGCCGACGTCACCCACTCAAAGCCCCCCACAGCCAACACCACCGGCCCCCGTGCGCTCGGGCAAAGCACCCTTTCACCACACTCCTGGGTCGGCGGAGCCACCCTCGGTGCCTACGGAGCCGCCGGCATGCAGTTCAAAGGCGTCGGCGTCACGCTCACGGGAAAAAAGTCCTGGTTCATGTTTGATGACGAGATCGTCTGCCTCGGCAGCGGCATCACCAGCACCGACTCGCGCCCGATCGAGACCACCATCGAGCAGCGCAAGATCAACGCTGCGGGCACGAACGCCTTCACGGTTAACGGCACCGCCAAATCCACCACCTTGGGCTGGACGGAGACCATGAGCGCCACGTCCTGGGCTCACCTCACCGGCAACGCCGCCGGCTCCGATATCGGTTACTATTTTCCCACCAGCCCCACCGTTAAAGCCGTCCGCGAGGCCCGCACCGGCGCCTGGAGCGACATCGAAGACGTCGGCTCCGCCGCGCCCATCACGCGGAACTACCTGCGCATGACTTTCGAGCACGGTAACAACCCCTCCAGCGCCACCTACCAATACGTCCTGCTTCCCGGCCGCAATGCGACCCGCACCGGCCACTACGCCGCCGCGCCGCAGGTCATCGTGTTGGCGAACAACGCCAACGTGCAGGCCGTCACCGAGACGACTCTCGGCATCACGGCGGTGAACTTTTGGACCGACACCTCGCAGACCATCGGCGGCATCACCTCGAACAAAAAAGCCAGCGTTCTCGTGCGCGACGACGGCACCTTTATTGACGTAAGCGTGAGCGACCCCACCCAGCTCAACACCGGCACCATCGCCCTCCAGATTTCCCTCAATGGCGGCACCCTGGTCAGCGCGGATTCGGGCGTCACCGTTACCCAAAGCACGCCGAGCATCATCATGAGCGTCAGCACGGCGAACGCGGGCGGGAGGACTTTTAAGGCCCGTTTCTACAAGCTCGCGCCGGTCACCGTGGATCTCGCACCCGTGGCTGACAGCTATGTGGAAGACCTCGCCGGGAAGCTCGACACCAATTACGGCAACACGAGCACCATCGTCGTTAAGAAGGCGGGTCCCGGCTTCAACCGCGAATCCTACCTCCGCTTCGATGTGCCGGCCGGCGGCGGCGTCCTGCTTGGGGCTGCGTTAAAGCTGACTGCCTTGACCACCACCACGCCAGGCGTTCACGGCATCTTCACTGTAGCCGACACCACCTGGGCCGAGACTGGAATCACTTGGAATACCAAGCCGGCCACCGGTTCCCAGCTCACCTCTTGGACTCCCGCCGCCGGCACGGTCAGCACTGTGAATGTGACCGGCGCAGTGCCCGGCAGCGGCCTCGTTTCCTTTGCCATCGTCGCCACGACCGAGACGAGTAACGGCTTTGTGAGCTATGCCTCACGCAACCATGCCACCGTCACCAGCCGCCCGCAGCTCAGCCTGATCTATGGCCGCACTCCGCCGGAGGTTCGCATCACCGCACCGTCCGACGGTTCGTTCATATCGAAGGCGGGAAATGTCACCCTGACGGCCGCCGCCGTCGCCACCGATGGCGCGATCACGAGCGTCGCCTTCTATGACGGATCAACACTCCTCGGCACCGATACCGTCGCGCCCTTTTCCATCACGCCAGTGCTCGTCGGCGGACCGCATTACCTCACCGCAGTCGCCACCGATGCGAACGGCCTCTCACGCACCAGCCTGATCAACCGCGTGGACGTCGCCTATCCTCCCGCGGCCAATCCGGGCTCGCGCACCACGCCACGAAATACCGCCGTGAACGTAGACCTCTCCACCCTCGTCAGCGATATCGAAACCCCTCTCTCCAGCCTGAAATTCCAGCTCGGCCTCGCCACCAACGGCACCGTGGCGCTGCTCGCCGATGGACGCACCGCCCGCTTCACCCCGGCTGCCGGCTACACCGGACCGGCGAGTTTCATCTACACCGTCACGGATACCACGCGCGATGAACGCACCGTCCTCAACTACACGTTTCAGAACAGCGACTACACCGATGGCAGCGGCCAGGGACGCAATGCCACGATCACCGTGCAAGGCACCGGTGCTGCGACTTTTGCCACCAGCTCGCCGCTCCCCGACTATACTCGATGCCTCACCCTCACCGAGAACGGCACCGCCGGAGCGGCACGCCTCGACCGCGCCAATAGCGAACTCGATCTCGCCGCCGCCGACTGGACCCTCGCCGGATGGTTCAGGCGCACGGCCGCGACAAATATGGACGTTATTGCGCATCTGGGAGATTCCCCGGGCTTCGGCAACGTCGGTTCGAGTTCGCTCAGTTTCGGCTACTTTTCAAACGGCACCACGCTCCAGCTTCGCCACTGGAACAGCTCCAACGTGGAAGATATCGCCATCAACAGAACCAGCGTGAGCACCGCCGCGTGGCACCACTTCGCCATTGTTCGCAGCGGCAGCACGATTTCGCTTTATGTGGACGGCACGCTGGCCGGCAGCGACTCGTCATTCAGTCTCAATTTCGACACCACCGTGCCCATAAAATGGGGCGGTGCGAACTCCACCAGTGTCCCCGATCGCTGGCTCAACGGATCCCTCGCCGACCTCGCGATTTTCAACGCCCCGCTCACCCCCACCGAGATCACCAGGCTCATCACCACGCCCGTGCAATGGTTCGGAGGCCAAAACGCCAGCGCCACGGTCAACATCGCCGTGCTCACTCCGGTGGAAACCTGGTGGCAGCAAAACTTCGGCACCACGAACAACACCGGCCTCAATGCCGACACCGCCGACAAGGACAACGACGGCACGCCCAACCTCCTCGAATACGCCTTCGCCACCGATCCCAACACGAGCAACCCATTTTCCTACTCCGCGACGCAAAGCGCTAGCACCCTCGACTTCGTTTACACCAAGAACAAAGCCGCCACCGATGTGACCTACGCCCTCGAGTGGAGCGATACCCTCGCCAACGACTGGAGCACCGCAGGCGTCGCCGCGCCGGTCATCCTAAGCGACAATGGCACCACCCAGCAGATCAAAGTCACAGTGCCCTACGACGGCGGAGTCGGCCGTCGCTTCGTGCGGCTCAAGGTAACGCGTCCCTGATCACACTTTTTCCCAGATGCCCTCGACCTCAGCCGTGCCTTCCGCGCCACCCAACATCGTAATCATCTACGCCGATGACTTGGGGTTTGGCGATCTCGGCTGTTACGGCGCGAACGGCATTCCTACGCCGCACCTTGATAAAATGGCGGCGGAAGGCGTGCGCTTTACCAACTTCTACGCCACCGCGGCGACTTGCACGCCTTCGCGTTACAGCCTGCTGACCGGTAGCTACCCGTGGCGAAATCCCCGCGCCCGAATTCTCGACGGCGACGCGCCCATCATCATCGGGCCTGACGAGCTGACTTTGCCGGGCGCGCTCAGGCGCGCCGGTTACGCCACCTCCGTCGTGGGCAAGTGGCACATCGGACTGGGCAACGGGAAAATCGACTGGAACGGCGAGATCCGCCCGGCGCCGGTTGATGTGGGATTCGACGAGTCCTTTGTCATGGCCGCGACCAACGACCGCGTTCCCTCTGTATTCGTAAAAGACCGACACGTCCACAACCTCGACTCGAACGATCCGCTCGAGGTGGTTTACGCAAAGGAAAATCCTTTCCCTGATGTGCCAACCGGGCGTTCGCATCCGGAGTTGCTCACTCTGCGTCACGGCGACCAGCAGCATTTCGACACCATCGTGAACGGCGTGCCGCGCATTGGTTTTTGTCGCGGCGGAAAGGCCGCGACCTGGGACGACACGACCATGACCGACGTGTTTTTGGAGCGTGCGAAGGAGTTCATCACCCGCCGGCAAGCCGGCCCCTTTTTCCTTTACCTCGCCCTGCACCAACCGCACGTGCCGCGCATACCCTCCGCACGGTTCAAGGGTGCGTCCGCGAAGGGCGCGCGAGGTGATGTCATCATGGAACTCGACTGGATGGTCGGCGAGGTGCTGGCCCATCTCCGCGTGCTCGGCATCGCGGAGAACACCGTGGTGGTTTTCTCCAGCGACAATGGCCCCATCCTGCTCGACGGCTACCAGGACCGCGCCGACGAACTCACCGGCGAACATCGCCCCTGCGGGCCTTTGCGCGGCGGCAAATACAGCCTCTTCGACGGTGGCACGCGTGTGCCTACGATCGTGTGGGCACCCGGCCGGGTGACACCGGGAGAATCACACGCGTTGCTCAGCCAGCTCGATTTTCTTGCCAGCTTTTCTCACCTCGCCGGCGTGCCGCTGGACGAAGCGGAACTGGCGGATGGTCTCCAGCTCGCCGACGCCATTCTGGGAAAAACCGACCGAGGTCGCGAGAGCCTCGTGACTGAGGGCATCGGCTCCAACACGCTCGTCCGTGAGGCCAACTGGGTCTACATTCCGCCGTATGCGGGCGGCCCGTTCGTGACCAATAAGGCGGTGGAATCAGGCACTGCGCCCGAGCCCCAATTGTATGACCTTTCCGCCGACATCGGGCAGCGGGTAAACCTCGCTCCCATCCACCCCGAGCGGGTGCGGGCGATGAGCGCGTTGCTGGAGTCCATCCGCGACCGGAATAATCCGCTGACGTGAAGGCGACCATCCCTGATAAATCATGAACAGGCTTCTCTTCACTTGCGCCCTTTTGTTGTCCGCGCTGCCGCAGGTTTTCGCGGCGCCTCCGCCGAACTTCATCCTGATTTTTGCCGATGATCTTGGCTACGGGGATCTCGGGTGTTTTGGCTCCACCACCATCCGCACGCCCCACCTCGACCGCCTCGCCGACGAGGGGCGGAAGTTTACCAGTTTCGTGGTCGCCTCGTCAGTATGCTCGCCCTCGCGCGCGGCCTTGTTGACCGGCTCCTATCCCAAGCGGGTGGGCATGCACGAGGGCGTGCTTTATCCGGATTCGCAAAAGGGGTTGAATCCGGCGGAATACACGCTCGCCGATCACTTCAAATCGCTGGGATATGCCACCGCGTGTATCGGCAAGTGGCACCTCGGGGATCAGCCGGAGACGCTGCCGACCGCCCAAGGCTTCGATACCTACTACGGCATCCCGTATTCGAACGACATGAACCATCCCGACAACAAAGGGAAACCGCCTGGCGGCGTGGCGGGCATGGACGCCCTTTGGAACGATCCGGAATCGACCCTGACCAAGTGGAAGACGCCACTGATGGAGGACGGAAAAATCATCGAGCTGCCGGTGGATCAACGCACCATCACCCGCCGCTGCACGGACAAGGCGATCGGCTTTGTGGAGAAGAACCGGACGCGGCCCTTTTTTATCTATCTGCCCTACTCGATGCCGCACATCCCGCTTTATGTGCCGGACGATGTCCGCGACCCGAACCCAAAGCACGCCTACATCAACACCATCGAGCACCTCGATACCGAAGTGGGTCGCCTCTTTGAAAAACTTCGCGAGCTGAAGCTGGCGGAGAGCACCTATGTGATCTTCACCAGCGACAACGGCCCATGGCTGACCTTCAAGCATCACGGTGGCTCCGCCGGCCCGCTGCGCGGCGGCAAGACCAGCGTCTTCGAAGGCGGCCATCGCGTGCCCTGCATCGTGTGGGCCCCGGGCCGCGTTCCGGCCGGGACGGAGTGTGGTGCGCTCGCTTCGACCTTGGATGTTTTGCCCACGATGGCGGCCCTCACCGAAACGCCGCTGCCCGCCGGGCTCGAAATCGATGGACTGGATATCTCGCGACTGCTGACCGGCGAGGCGAAGACGGTGCGGGAAGATTTTCTCTACTACACGATGCGCGGACGTCTCGAAGGCATCCGCGAGGGAGACTGGAAATTGCTGGTGCGCCAACCCGCTCCCAAGCAAACCACCGAAGCCGCGGCGAAGCCGGAAGTCCTGCTGTTCAACCTGGCCGACGATCTCGGCGAGAAGACCAACCTCGCCGCTTTTCGGCCCGAGCTGGTGGAGCGTTTAAAAACCAAAATGCAGGTCCAAGACGCCGCCATCGCGGCATCGGCCCGTCCGGCATGGAAAGCCGCAGCCAAGTAGCTTAGATGGGAACGGCGTGGTAGAAGTAGACCGAGCCGTAAGTCCAAGTGTGGTGCGGGATGTCGGGGTGGTTAAGCCTATCCATCGTAAGCATGACGGCTGGGACCGGAGACCCGGCGGGCAGCGGAATGACGGCGGGCCACACGCGGGAGCCCGAACCTTCGCGCCATGGGGGAAGATCCATCTGTATGGTCTCGAGCAATGAAAGATCCTCGGCGGACGCGACGTGGAGGCAGCGTTCGGCGCTGCCGTAGAGAACCACCGGGCGGCCGTGAAGGTTGAGGATCTGCATGCCGGTGGCGTCGGGCGCAGTGGGGCCTGCAACCTGCTGGAAATCGCGATCCGGATGATCGGACTCGAAGAGCATGGCGTGGTAGAGCGGCTTTTGACCGATGCAGACGGCGAGCCGCCATTTGCCGGTGGCGGCGTCCCGGTAAAGGGCCGGATCCTCGTAGTCGCCGACGATACCGGACGGGGTGGCGGGGACTACGGAGAAACCAAAACGCGGATCGCGTCGGGTGCGGAAGGAGCGGATCAGCTTGGGCGTTGGCGGATCGTCGCCGAATCCGGAAAAGCCGGTGGTCAGCCCGAACCAATCGCCAGTGGCGGGATCGTGCATGATATGGGAGGCGATTTCGTTGCGCCAGCAAGCGTCGCCGCAGTCGAAGACGATCACGCCTTCCAGCTGCAAGTCGCAGATGCTGGGGTCGAAACTGAGCACGCCCTGAAGCGAATGCGGCAACCCGCGTCCGCGCAGGGAGGCGGTGACGAAGACGCGGTTGCGTTCCACCAGAGGGAGGCCGTCCGGCGTGGTGATGGCGCGGATATCTGCGATGCCGATGCCGGCGCTGAAATAGTGGCGCACGGCGCGCAGGCAGACCGGTTCGGCGACGTGCGGCGGGACGACCGCGCCGACTACGACCTGGGTGTTTTGCGCGAGCCGGACGCGGCGAAAATCGAGCGCGGCGGGATAATCCGCGCTGAGCACGTGCCGTGGAAGGGTGTCGCCAAACTGGGCGAAAACCATGATCCCGGAGCCCTGGCCTTGAAGGATGACACGTTCGAGGGCGGCGGCGTTTCCGGCGGAGAGGACGGCGCTGCGCCTGATCAAGACCGAGTCGCCGGCCACGCCGGACAACTCGAAGGCCCAGGCATCCAGTCCGGTGCGACGCAGCTCCAGCGTGAGCGAAACCTCGTCGTCGGCGGCGAGCGCGCTCCAGAAGACCGAGGCTCCCACCGGAACCCGGCCCAGCGTGAGCTCGTGGCAGGAGAAGGCATTGAAGGCATACATCCAGCGGCCGGAACCGGCGTCGCCGCCGCGCAGCTTGAAACAGCCGTCGGCCAGCTGCCATTCGGTGGTGCCGGGGCCGATCACCGGATGCATGACGTCGAGATCGTTGATCCGGGCCGGGACAATCTCCGCGAGGAGCAGCTGCGTGCGGGGATCAAAGGCGGGCCGGTAGACCGACTGGCGGACGAAGCGCCACGGAAGCACGCGGCGGTCGCTTTGTTCCTGCGACTGCGGGCGCGGCATTGAGCCTAGGACGTTCGAGTTCATGAAAACGGGAGGAGGCGGGCGGTTCAGGGAGCGGCCGGAGCGGGTGTAATGAGCGTGCGGATACGGACGGAAGAGGCGGGACGGGCGAGGTCGAATCCAACCCGCAGGCCTTTGGCCGGCACGTCCGGCACGATGCCTCGGACCGGCTCCTCGGCGCGAACGAGTTCGGCGGCGGAGGTGACGACTACGCGGACGCGACCGGCGCCGCCCTCGACGAGGTATTCGTTGTTACCGTCCGCTACCCAGCGCTGGGTGGGAAGGAGGGCGAACGCGATGCCGAAAGCCTGTGGCGAGGTAAAGGTGGCCTGGTCTACGATTTCAAGCGAGCCGCCGCCGGCGCGGTCAAAAATGAAGGTGCGGGTAAGGCGGGTCAGCTCCGGCACGGCGTAGGCGGAGGTGAGGTCGATTTCCCAGAGGTCGCGCCCAGGAGTAAACTCGGTGCGGACAGTCACGGCTCTGGCCTTTTCGCCGGTGGATTGAAGCTGGCCGGCGACGCGCGGCACGGAATGGCCGAAGGAATTCATCACGCCGCTGGTGTAGCGCCGCGGACCGAAGGTCTCGCGGACGTAGTCATCCTTGCCGAGCTCGGGCAGGGCAACCTGGCCGTCGGAGACGACGACGAAGGAGCCGAGGTCGTTGTGATTGTGCGGCTCGTCGTTGTGGCCGCCCTTGAGCGCGACCGAGAGACCACTGCCTGGCTGGGCGCCGCGGCATATCAGCGCACCTCCATCCGGAAACCAGGTGCGCGAGGGGAGTTCGTTTTGGACGTCTCCGGCGACTTTAGCCCGGTCCATGGCGAGGTCGAAAAGCGCCACGTGCATGCGGCCGCCGAGAATGGAGTTGGCCTTGAGCGTGGGTTGGCCTCGAACCTTCCCGATTCCGAATCGCACAGCGGCAAAATCGAGCAGGTTTATATCCGGCTTGGTGCCCAAGGTGGTGTCGCTGAAGGCCGGAAATTGCCGGTTATCGATTTCAAAACCGGGGCCATAGGCCATGATGCGCCGCACCTGGTCGTTGGCCAGAGAGTCAATCCGGCCTCCGGTGACGTGTTTAACGAGTTCGCTGGCGATGACGAAGTGTCCGAAGCCGTAGCCCCAATAACCCACGCCCTCGGCGCAGTAGCCGTCGGGAGTAAAGCCGGCCAGAAAGAAGGGGTTGAGCTGCTCCCAGGCGACCAAGTATTCGGCGCGCTCCTTAGGATCTTCGATCAAGAGAAGGGCGGAACCGAGCACGCCGGAGTTGCACACCGCGCTCCAATTCATGGGGACCTTCATCCACCAAAAAGGCCCGGAGTTGCCCGCGCGGATGCGTGCGATCCAAGGTTGGAGAATGCGCTCGGCGACCTCCTTGCGAATACGGGCGCGGGTGGCGGCAGGGAGGCGGTCGGCGAGGAGCCAGTCTATGTTTGAAAGCGTCCATCCACGCGCGCTGGCGGCGAGGTCAATGAATTCGCGGGCGGCGTGCCAGTCGGGATAACGTTTGACGTGGGCGGGGATGGACCAGGTGGGCTCGTCCATGATGCCGTTCACCTCGCGAACGATTTGGTCGAGCCGGGCCTGGTCGGGGGCGACGCACTCGGCGAGCACGAGAGTAACGAGACGGCTGGTGCGGATGCCGTTCGGCACCTCGTAAGGGCGGCGATTGCCCGTGATGGAGAAATCGTTGAACAACTCCTCGGTGAGTGCCGGAGGCTCGGTGCCGAGCAGTTCGGCGGCGGATTTGAGGAGCTCGGGAGCGGCGGGCAGACGCCCGACGCGTTCCCAGTAAGGGCGATCCGTCCACGGAGGGGCGACATTGGTCGGCTGAGCGGTGAGCATCGCGGCCACTTCGCGCACGCGCTCGGCGGAGAGAGGCGGAAGGGATTGTGATTCGCGGGCCTCAGGATCGATGCTGACGACGGATAGCGGGGTGGAGGAAGGGACGGATTCTATGCTGAAGTCGTCGAAGTCGAACGAGCCACGGGTGCCCCAGGCGAACAAGGAGGGGCTGGCGGTGGCAGCACCGGCGGGAGCCTCGATAACGGCATCGATTTTTTTCCAGTCGGAGGGGAGCATGGGAGACCGGGGCAGCGAGGGGGAAACGCCGACCGAGACGCGGCTCTCGACGTCAAGGTAGACGCTGGTTTCGACCTCGGACGGCGAGGCCTCGCGGAAGATGACGCGAACAAGCGGGCCGACGGAGTAATCGACATCGGAAGCAGCCTTGACCCAGACCGTCAAGCGGTAGCGATTGCCCCCTGCGACAGCGAAAGGCCTATGGGCGGCCGCGAAGCGGGCGGAGGACGCGGAAGTAAGGCGGAGGAAACTTTTACCGGAACGAGCTCCGCCGGTTATGATCGTCAATTCGGGAGCGGCGTTTTGAGCACTCGCAGGCGTAAACAAAGTCCAGTCCTCCGCTCCCTTTTCGAAACCGCCGTTTGCAACAAGAGAGCGAGCCTGCAGCGGGGCGAGATCGCCGCACACAAGAAAAGCGGCGACGAGGGAGGCGAGTGAACGGAGACGGACGATCATCGGTCGGGCAAAGTCGCAGCGTGCGAGGGTGTTATTTCGACCCTGACGGAAGCGCCTCCACGGATAGATTATCGAAATAAACCGCGCCTTTGATGCCCCAGGAGAAAAAGCACAATGAGAGGGCCTTGGCGTTGATCGGCGATTCGACGATGGCCTCTGACTTTTCCCAGGAGGTCGGAAGCCAGTTGGGGCGTTTTACCAGCTTGTAATCGGTGGCAGTCTGGCCGCCCAGACCAACATAGAAATCAGTGTCGCTGTTGTCGCCCGTGGCGCGAAAGTTTAGCCTCACAAGAGGGCCGATTTTGTATTCCACCCCCTGGTCAGCCTTGAACCAAAAGGTGACGCGATAACGGGTCCAACCGGTGACCGGTATGTTTTTTTGAGCAATTCCGAAACGGCTCAGAACGGTCGAGGTCAGCTTGGCGGCGGCTCCTCCATCAACTCCTTGAGTTTCGACCACGGTGAGAGTGTTTCCATGGTCCTTGGAAGTGTCGGGGATAAAGAAATCCCAGCGAGAGGACCCCAAATCGAACCCGGGGTTTTCGAGAATGTTCTCAGCGCACAGTGAAACGGTGCTAAAGAGGGATAATAGTAAACATTTGAAAGCGGTGTTCATGGGACAAGATGCGCGACGAGGCGGGAATGTTTTATGGTAGGTATTCAGCGCTACCGACGGAGGTGGATTAGCGAGAATTCCGGGCGATGCCTTTTGATGACAAAAACCTTTGCGAGGTTCAGAGGCCAAATGGATCCCAGAGTTTCCGGCCCGTTATCGGATCGGCGACGCGGTTCTTGAACTCGTCGAACGAGAGACGGGCGGTGTGGCCGTCCACAAAAACGATGTTCACGCCGGAATTGTGCCGGTAGGAGACCGTGGTGCTCGCATCCGGGGCTCCGGAGATAGACGTAGTGAGCTGGGCGTAGGTCAGGGTGCCGTGCGGGCTTATTCCGGTGCTTGCTCCGGTCTGGTTTACCCAGGAGTCGAGCACGAGGAAGGTTTGTGAAATGTTGGGAATCTCCTCGGGTTTGGCCCCGACACCGGTGACCAAGGTAGCCGAACCGGAGCGCTCAAGCGCGCGGGAGGCAGTGTATTGCACCGTGCTGTTGATCCGCGCGGGATCGACCTGAGCCTCTTCCGACGGGCAACGATAAACCTCATGGGTCGCTGCCACGGCCGAGTTTTGGATGTAGGGCGTTATGGCCGAATACCAAAGGGCATCCACCCTGCTGGGATCGGTGGGCCTTGGGTTCAGGCCTGTGCGGGGAAACCGTCCCTTGTTATCAGCCGGATACAGGTTGAACGCCATGCCGATCTGGCGAAGGTTGGAAAGGCACTGAGCGCTCTTGGCGGACTTGCGGACCTTGCCAACCGTGGGAATGATGATGGCCGCCAGAATGCCGATGATGGCGATCACGGTGAGCAGCTCGATAAGGGTAAAGGCGGAGTTGTGACGGGGGAGTCTGGAGCGAGGGTGATTCATGGGGTATTAACGCTGACTCACTTATCGAAGCGCAAAGCAGCCAACACAACAGCTTGTAAACCGATCCCGTTAAGTTTTGTTTTGCCAAGGGACTTAAAACGCAGGCGATAAAGGAGGTGACTTAATGGTCGCCATGCCTGCTTGCCCGAATGATTTGCACCATCTCCCGATCCCGTTTGGAAAAACCCGCCATCTTTTGCCAACTATGAAAACCCCGAAGCCAGCCCTGCGTGATCCTGTGACAATTGCCGATGTCGCCGGGCGACTACGTGTGAGCAAGGCGACGGTGTCGGTTGCATTGCGGGGGAAACCCGGGGTTTCGCAGGAAGTCGCGGCGAGGATTCGCGCTGCCGCCGTGCGAATGGGATACCACCTGAATCCATTGCTCGGAATTCACATGGCCCAAGTGCGAAACAACCGCCGAGCGCGATTTCAGGCGACCATCGCGTGGATCAATTCCCACGTCTCGATCGATGCGCCGAGATCCACGGTCAGTTATCAGGAGGGATTGGAGGGAGCGCGACGTCAGGCTGAAGCGGTGGGCTATGCGCTGGACGAGTTTTGGATGCGGGCGCCGGATATGACCCCGCAAAGTGCAACGCGGATTCTGCGAGCGCGAAACGTGGCTGGATTGATCATTGGTCCGCAGCCGGCGGCGGGCGGACATCTGGATTTGGGCTGGGAGCATTTTTCGGCGGTGGCGCTCGGTTATTCCCTCGCCAGTCCGGAACTGCACCGGGTGAGCAACGGTCAGCGCGCGACCATGCAGGAGGCATTCGAGCAGTTGGAGCGATTCGGCTACAAGCGGGTCGGAGCGATCATCAACGAAGAGAACAACGACCGGGTGCGGCGGGCCTGGACATCGGGAGCGTGGGATGCTTACCACAGCCGCCCGAAGGGCTCGCGAATCGAGCCGTTGCTTTTCCATGAACGCTACAATCCGCTCACGTCGGCAAAGGTCGCAGACTGGGTGCGGAAAAACCGGCCGGACGGAATGATCATCGAGGATTATGTGCCGGTGATTCTCGCCGGATTGGAGATGCTCGGGTTGAAACCGGGCCGCGATATCGCCCTGGTTTCCCGTAATGTGCACGAAGGCGAAAAGTTGCTGGCCGGAATAAATCAGGAAGGTGCGGCGGTGGGCGCGGCGGCGGTGAATTTTCTGGTCGGAATGATCCAGCGCAATGAACGCGGGGTGCCTCGGCATCCACTGCAGCTCTTATTGCCCGGAACCTGGCAATCGGGTCCCAGCGTGATCGAACGCAGCCGCGCGACGACCGATGCGTCCTGATCCAGGTGTCAAGCCGCAGGGCTCGCTGAAGGCCCGTCGGCTAGATCCAGCGTGTCCTGGTTGTCGGCGGACTCCGTGTTTTCGTCTTCCAACGGATAATCCTGCCTGAAGGCGGCAAAATCTATCAACTCAAAGCGTCCGTCGAAATGCTCTACGATCGCGGTGAGCGACTCGACCCAGTCCCCGCTGTTGAGGTAATGAATGTCGCCCATCATGCGGTCGGCGGCGGTGTGGATGTGGCCGCACATCACGCCGGTGCAGTCGCGGCTCTTGGCGAGCTCGGAGATGTGCTCCTCAAAATGTGAAACGTGGCTGACGGCGCGTTTTACGCGGGCCTTAACGGCCTTGGAGAGCGAGTAGTAGTCCTTGCCGCGCCAGGTGCGCCAGCGGTTGTAAAGGCGGTTGAGCCGCATGAGGGCGCGGTAGCCCCAATCGCCGAGGTAGGCGAGAAACACGAAATTCTTGGTCACGGTGTCGAACACATCGCCGTGGAGAACAAGGTAACGTTTTCCGTTGGCGGCCTCATGCACGTGGTCCTCGACGAGGTGGAGATTCTCGAAGGCCATGGGCAGGAACTTGCTCAGGACATCGTCGTGGTTGCCGCGCAGGTAAATGACCTCGGTGTTGCGCTTCTCCAGTTTCTTAAGAACCAGACGAATGAAACGGGTGTGACTCTTGGGCCAGTAAGAGGACTGTTTCAGCCGCCAGCCATCAATGATGTCGCCGTTCAAAATGAGTTTATCGCAACGCGTGTATTTAAGAAAATGGTTAACCTCGCGCGCCTTGCAGTCGTGGGTGCCAAGGTGGACGTCGGAGATAATGGCGGTCCGGACTTTGAGCGTGCGTTTTTCCATTATGAAAACGGGTTTAGCGAATGAGTGAAGGCTGACGAGGCGTCAGGTGCTCCGTAACCTGATTGTTACGGAACATCGGTTGGAATTACGATCCGGAGACTGGCCGGGCGTATGGAAATCTCAATGGCAGCGGGGGCGTGGCGGACCTCGCCGTCGGTATGGATAAAGCCGGGCGCGGGACGCTCGATCACAAAGCGGGCGGCGCGGAGATGGGTGACGCTGGCGGCACCGTGGATTTTGCCGGTGAAAAGGCGGAAGGCGAGGGGGATGGCGTTCCAGGTGGTTACGCGGCTGAGCACCGTGAGATCGAGCAGGCCGTCGTCCACCCGGGCTCCCGGGGCGATGTAGCAGTCGTTGCCATACTGGTCCGAGTTGGCGACCGCGACGATGAAACCGGGAGTGGTGATGGGCAGGGCGTTGTCGGCGCGGATGGTGTAGTTGGCCGACTCATACGAAAACAAGGTGCCGATGGAGGTGCGCACGTAAGAGGGCAGGCCGCGGCGGGTGAGGGCGTTGAAGCGGGCGCTGATCTCGGCGTCGAAGCCAAGGCCCATGGCGTTGAAAAACGGGTGCCCGTCGGCGACACCGGTGTCTATGGTGCGGGTGCGGCCGCCGAGCAGGGCTCGGAAGGCGCCTTTGCCGGGACCGGGAATCCCGAGGTGGCGCCCGAGTCCATTGCCCGAGCCGCAAGGGATCAGTCCGAGGGCGGCGGGAGTTCCGACGAGGGCGGCGGCGACCTCGTTCATGGTGCCATCGCCACCGATGGCCACGACCATATCGCAGCCCTCATCCAAGGCTCGGCGGGCGAGCTCGGTGGCGTGCAAGGGGTGCTCGGTGGGGACTACGGTGGCGTCTAGGTTATGTTCCGCGATAAACTCGCGGGCGCGACCGAGGAGCCAGGGATTGCGGGCGTTGTGGCCGGAGCGGGGATTGAAAATGAAACGGGCGCGAGGAAGTGGCATCGGGCGAATGACGAATGCCGAATGACTAATGACGAATGGGCAAGCGCGTCGCGTTACGCGCGAACTCGGCAGGCGTAGTGCCGGCGGATGCGGCAACCTCGCTGAGATCTCGGGCGAAGCCGTCAATCACGCGACTCCAGGGGATGTTCTCGGCGGTGGCGCGGGCGACGAGGCCGAGCGACTGGCGCAGGCGGGGTTCGGCGGCGAGCGCGAGTGAACCGGCGAGGAAGGCGGCTTCGTCGTCGAGCGGGACGGCCAGACCATTTTCGCGGTCGCGGATGTAGCGGGCGGCCGCCGCGTAGTGGTAGGCACATACCGCAAGTCCGCTGGCCATGCTCTCGGTGACGACGTTGCCAAAGGTTTCGGTGAGACTCGGGTAGAGAAACACATCCGCCGACGCGTAGTGGCGGGCGAGGTCTTCGCGCTCAAGGAAACCCGTGAAAACCGCCCACGGGTAGGTGCGTTCCAGTTTGCGGCGCAGCGGGCCGTCGCTCGCCACGACGAACCGGGCGCGGGGATGGGCGGCGCGAATGGCGGACCAGGCCCGGAAAAGCAGAGCGTAGTTTTTCTCCGCCGCGAGCCGGCTCACATGAATGAAGACCGGATCTTCGGGGCCGGCACCCCACGCGGCACGCAGCGCAGAATCGCGTTTGGCGGGCGAGAAGAGATCGGTATCCACCCCGCGCGAGAGCAACTTCATGCCGCGAAAACCATCGCGGGTTAGCTCGGCGTTCAGCTCGTCCGTCGGCGAGAGCGTGATGCGGGTGCGGTTATGGAACCAGCGCAGGTAGGCGAGGGCGGGGCGGGTGAGAAAGTTGAAGCCGTAGTGCTTCGAATAACTGTGGAAGTTGGTGTGAAAACTGGAGGCAAGCGGGATGCCCAGTGCGTCGGCGGCTGAAAGCGCGGCCCAGCCTAAAGGCCCCTCGGTGGCGACGTGCACGACGTCCGGGCGGTTGACCCGCCAAGCCCGTAACAAGGTGCCGCGCATGGGCAGGCCGAGTCGCAGCATGGCGTAGCCGGGGATGGGCAGGCCCGGGTGGAGCACCTCGTCGAAAGGTCCGCCGACACGCGGGGAGTCGGACTTGTTTTGCCGGGGCCGGTGGACGGTCACGCCGATTCCACGTTTGGCCAGGCCGGCGGCGAGATGCCCCAAAGTCATGGCAACGCCGTTGATCTCCGGCGGAAAGGTTTCGGTGACGAGCGCGAGTTTCAACTTGCGCTCGGGATTCGTCGGGAGTCGCTAGGCAGGCAACCGAAAAACCCGCGAACGTGAAGGCGTCCGGCGGTTCTCACCGGTCCGTAACCTATGTGTCGAAACCTTTACATTCTCACCGGTCCCACCGCAGTCGGCAAAACCGAGCTGGCGTTGCGATGGGCGGAGCGGCACGGGGCGGAGATCGTATCGTGTGACGCATCGTTGTTTTATCGAGGCATGGATATCGGCACGGCGAAGCCGACCGAGGCGGAGCGGGCGCGGGTGCCGCATCACGGGATAGACGTGTGCGCGGTCCACGAGCGTATGGATGTCACCCGTTACGTCGCGCTGGCGCGGGCGGCGTGCGAGGAAATCGCCACGCGCGGGCGGCGGGTGCTGGTGACGGGAGGAAGCGGGTTTTATCTCAAAGCGTTTTTCGGGCCGGTGGCGGACGATATTGCGGTGCCGGCTGAGTTGAGGGCTGAGCTTTCGGCGCGCTTTGAGAAAGGCGGGCTGGAAGGTCTGGTGGCGGAGTTGCGGGTGCGCAATCCGGCTGGTTTGGGCGCTCTGGACACAGCGAACCCGCGGCGGGTCTTACGCGGATTGGAGCGGTGTATCGTCACGGGTAAAACGCTGGCGGAACTCGCGGCGGATTTTGCGGCGCAACCGGGTCCCTTCGCCGATTGGAAAGTGATTTGCACGCGACTGGATCGCGAACCCGAGGAGTTGCGCGGACGGATCGCGGCGCGGGTGGCGGCGATGCTGGCAGGCGGGCTGGTCGCCGAGGTGGAACGACTGCGCACGCAAGGTCTGGAGGAAAATCCGAGCGCGGCGGCGGCGATCGGTTACCGCGAAACGCTGACGTGGCTCGACGCCGGGCGGCCGGGCGGCGAGGCCGCACTCGCGACGGAGATTGCGCAGAATACGTGGGGGCTCGTCCGCAAGCAGCGAACTTGGTTCCGCACCCAGTTACCCGAAGAAAACGTGCGCATGCTGGCGGCCTGGGATGCGACGGTGGAGGCGCTTTTCAACCTCGAGCCACCCCCCCGCAAAGTGTAACCAATTTGGTTACACTTTGCGGGGGGGTCGAGAACGAGGGGGAGGTTTTCCAGTGCGGCGGATGATTGACCATCGCCGCCGGGCGCGGCTTGAGTGATGGGATGGATAACTCCCTCCGCGTTAATCTCGGTGAACGCAGCTACGATATACACTTCGGCCGTGGACTCGCGGTCAAAGTGGGAGCGGAGCTGGCTTCGCTGCGGGCGACGGGGCGCAAGGCGGCGGTGGTCACTGACGCCAACTTTGCCGAAAACCAGCCGCATGCGCTGGCGGAGATCGCCGGTGACGCACCCGTCTTGGTGCTGCCACCAGGAGAAGGAACCAAATGCCTGCGCGAGTTGGGTCGCGTGTGGGATTTTTTGGCCACGCAGAGACTGGACCGCAGCTCCATCCTGGTCGCGGTCGGCGGCGGTGTGATCGGAGACCTGGCCGGCTTCGCTGCGGCGAGTTATCTGCGCGGCATTCCTTTTATTCAGGTGCCGACGACGCTGCTCGCGATGGTGGACAGTTCCGTCGGGGGCAAAACCGGGCTTAATTTGGATGCGGGCAAAAATCTGGTGGGCGCGTTTCACCAACCCCGGGCGGTTTACATTGATACGGGTCTGCTGGCCACGCTGCCGCCGCGCGAGTTCGCCGCCGGCATGGCAGAGATCATAAAAGCGGGACTGCTGGGTGATCCCGAGTTGCTGGCGCGTTTGGAAAAAACACCGCTGACCCTCGCGAGCGCGGACCTGCCCGAGGTGGTGCGGCGGTGTTGCGCGATCAAGGCGCGCGTCGTCGAGGCCGATGAGCACGAGACCGCGAAGGACGGAGGGCGGGCCCTGTTGAACCTCGGCCACACCTTTGGCCACGCAATCGAACAGGTGACGGGCTACGGCACCTATTTGCATGGCGAGGCGGTGGCGGTGGGGCTGTGCGCGGCGGCGAGACTGTCGGCCAAACTCGGCAAGATCTCCGTCGCAGACGTCGCGCGGGTGGACTCGGTGGTGGCGGCGCACGGGTTACCCACGCGGCTGCGCGAACCGCTTTCGTTGACCGCGCTCACGTCAGCGATGAGCCGTGACAAGAAAGTGCGGGCGGGCGGGCTGCGTTTCGTGGTGTTGGAGTCGCTGGGGTTGGCCATCACTCTCGGTGGCATCGAGCCGGCGCTGGCCGAGGCGGCGTTCAGTGAGGTCGGTGCGGTGCGTGATTAACGTTTAGCTTTGGGCGGAATCCACGTTCACTCAGTCACCATGGCGGCAATAGACGAAGGCATCGTTCGGGAGTATTTTGAACAAAACGGATTTTTCGTGCGCCAGATGCGCAAACACGCGGTGCAGGCGCGGCGCAAGACGGGTGAGGAGGAGATTGACCTCGTGGTTTACAACCCCACCTGGTCGCGCGAGCGCCGGAAGCCTGAGTTTTTTCTGTTCGCCAATGAACTGCCCTATCTGCACCGGGCGGTCGTATCCGTGAAACCGTGGCACACGGACGTGTTTACGCCCGGCACGCTCAAGAGCTCGCCGGAGCTGTTTCGCTTCCTGGAAGAAAATGTGCAGCGCGAGGCGGTTAAGTTTTTTCCGCTGGAGGGGACGACGGTCGCTGGCGGGCCGGGCACCGTCGGCGGCGAGGGCGCGTCGGCGGACGAAGTAACGAAGATTCTGGTGTTGCCTGCGCTACCGACGCAGGAGCCGTTTCGCAGTCAAAGCATCGAGCTGCTAAAGGCGCGCGGGGTGGACTGCATCATCTCGTTCCGCGCGATGTTGCTCGACCTGATAGACAAGGTGGAGGTGAACCGCCATTACCGGAAGAGCGACACGCTGGAAGTTATCCGCATCTTGAAAAACTACGATCTCGTGCGCGATCCGCAGCTCGATTTCCTGCCGGGAGTGGGACGCGAGGCGCGTGGCCCCAAGTCCCGTTAACCCGCCCCGATCGCGGGCCTATGCGCGGGCTTGTCAGAAACGGTGGGGACGGAAAGGGTAGTCACAGAAATGATACATCCCTCCGCACACATTGAAGCCGGCGCGCAACTTGGCGTGGATTGCGAAGTCATGGCCGGCGCGGTCATCACCCGCCACGCCATCCTCGGCGATCGTGTGGTCGTGTATCCCGGCGCGGTGGTGGGAGGCGATCCGCAGTTTTTGAAATTCGAGCGTGCGACCCCGAGTTTTGTGCGCGTCGGCGAGGGCTCGGTGATCCGGGAAAACGTCACGATCAACCGCTCCATTTACGAAGAGAAATCCACCGTGATCGGCGCACGGTGTTTCCTGATGGCGGGTTCCCACGCCGGCCACGATTGTGAGTTGGCGGATGACGTGGTGCTGGCGAATAACGTGATGCTTGCGGGCCATGTCTCTGTGGGCTCGTGGACCTTTGTGGGTGGCGGTGCGGCCATCCATCAGTTTTGCCGCATCGGCGAACTTTGTATGGTGGGAGGTCTGGCGCGCATTACCCGTGACCTGGCTCCCGGAACAATGACCACGGAGCGGGACGAAGTCATCGGCCTCAATCTCGTCGGCATCAAACGCCGCGACTGGCCGCGTGAGACGGTGCGTGAGTTGAAGGCGGCGTTTCGCGTGGTGTATTTCCAGCCGGGCAACATCCGCGCCATAGCGGCGACGGCGCGGGCATCGGGTGCATTCCCCTCGGCTCAGGCGCAGGCGTTTTTGGAGTTTTTCGCCGGTGGTAAACGCGGCTTCGCGCGGCCGCGGCGCGAGGGTGTTCCACTTGAAGTTCCTACCGAAGAAACGCGGTAAACAGTGGTGGCCGCACACATGAAGTCATCGCGTCTTGCCTTTACCTGCGGCGATCCCGCCGGAGTCGGCCCGGAGATTATCGCGGGCTGGCTGGCGGCCAATCCCGACGAGGCCGCGAATGTGGACGTGCATGGTCCGGCCACTTGGTTGGCCCGCCTGCCCGGTGCGGGCCGGTTTCGCGCGGTGGCGGCGGGGCCGGCCGATTTCGAACTCACACGGGGGCAGCCGAGCATTCAGAGCGCGGCGGTGGCCGACCTCGCGTTGAAGTCGGCGGCGGCGGAGGTTCTCGCCGGGCTTTGCGAGGCGGTGGTCACCGGCCCGGTGGCGAAGAGCTGGATGGCGCGGGCAGGCTGGCCGCACCCCGGGCAGACGGAGTTTTTTGCCAGCGCGTGGGGCGGGGAGCCGGTGATGGCGTTTTGCGGCGGGCGATTGCGCGTGGTGTTGCTGACCTGGCATATTCCTTTCGCGGCCGTGCCGGCGCACCTGACTCCCGCCGCCTTCGCGCGGGCGACGGCGGCGGCGGCGGAGTTGTGCGCGGCGGCGGGCATCAGCGGAACACCGCGCATCGCGGTCTGCGGGTTGAACCCCCATGCAGGTGAGGACGGGCTGCTGGGGACCGAGGAGCGCGACGTCATAGACCCGATCCTTGACGGGCTGCGCCGTGAGTATCCGGGACTATCGCGCGCACTGCCGGGCGACACGGTATTTGGACGCCAACTACGCGGCGAATTCGACGCGGTGATTGCGCTGTATCACGATCAGGGACTGGCTCCGCTCAAAACTCTGGAGTTTGACCAGGCGGTGAACGTTACCCTCGGGTTGCCGCATGTGCGCACCAGCCCGGACCACGGGACCGGGTTCGCCATCGCGGGTCGGGGGCTGGCCGACGGGACGAGTTTTGCCAACGCGGTGCGGGTTGCCCGCGAGATTTGTGCATTGCGCCGCTTGCGCCAGGGCGGCGCCCGGTAAACACTGAGGTCTTGAATTCTAACGCATGAGCGCCGCCGTCTCTCTTAACTCCATTCCCGCTCCGGCTCTGCCGCCGGCGGCACCGGCCGACAACGCTCCTCTTCCGGAGGGTGTGCGGGTCGGCGACGAGCGGTTGGTCGCTTTGACGGAGGCGGCGGGACGCAAAGTGGCCGCCCTCATCGCCCGTGAAAACCAGGGCGGTTTTCTGCGCGTGGCGATCTCCGGCGGCGGCTGCAACGGCCTCAGCTACAAGCTCCGCTTCACCCCCGAGCCCAAGCGCGGTGACATACTGGTTCGCTCGGCCGGAGTCTGTGCCTTGGTTGATGCCAAGACCGCGCTCTACCTAAAGGGCACGCACATTGATTACTCCAACCAGCTCATCGCCGGCGGTTTTAAGTTCACCAACCCCAACGCCAAAGCCTCCTGCTCCTGCGGCGAGAGCTTCAGCGTATGAGTGACTATGGTCATGCGACCGTGGTGGTTTTATGCGTTTGGGTCCGTTTTCCGATTGTCTTTGCGCGATCGTCTGGCGTTTCCTTTCCCCGTCTCCTCAACTTGCACCTCAATTAATTGATGGCTCTCTCAGCACCCTCAGGCGGTGGCGCTCGTCGCCCCGGCCAATTCCAGCAGCGTCGCAACAACGACCCGTTCGCGCACATCAAGCGCAACGCTCGTATCAAAGTGCCCGAGATTCGGGTGATCTCCCCCGAAGGCAAACAGCTCGGGATCATGGCGACCGAGCGTGCGCTCGCGCTTGCCCAGCAGTTCAACCTCGACCTCGTCGAGATGGCCGCAACCGCCGTGCCGCCGGTGTGCCGGATAATGGACTTCGGCAAATACGTTTACGAAGAGTCCAAGAAGACCAGCCACGTCAAATCCACCGCGAGCAAGATCAAGGAGGTCGAGTTCACCCCGCGAATCGCGGAGAATGATTTCCTCACCAAGATCCGCCACGCCGAGGAGTTTCTCGACCACGGCGCGAAGGTTAAGCTGCGCCTGAAGTTTCGCGGACGCGAAATGGCGCACACCGATATCGGCTTCGAGCTGATGAAGCGGGCACTTTCCGAGCTCAGCGGCATGGCGAATCCGGATTCCGAGGCCCGTCTGATGGGCAAGCAAATCAACGTCATGCTCACCCCGTTCCCCGCCAATAAGCGGAAACGGAAATACACCCTTCAGGCGAACGAGGAAGCGATTGACGATACCGGCAGCGATTCGCAGGAAGACAACGAGGCTTGAGCCTCCCTGTCGCGGCGCACCGCCCAGGTTGCTGCACACCATCGCCGGTAATGTCTTTTGTCTGCCAGCTTCCGGGTTTCAGCATGAAGCGCAGCCTGCGCAGAGCGGTTGTCGCGCTCGTTCTTGTTGCTGTGTCTGGCTTCGCCTCGCTCCCTCTTGCTGCAGAGCCCGCGCGTGGACGGTCGCGACCGGAGGCGCCCCTTCCCGCGAAGGTTGCGCTGGCGGGAGTTAACTACACGGACGCCAAAGCCGTGTTTAGCCGCCTGGGTTGCAAGTCCGCGTGGGATGCCAAGGCGCAGCAACTCAACGTGAGCACCGGCGCAGGCTCTGTGGTTTTCACGGTGGATAGCCGGGAGGCCGCCGTGCTTGGTTTGCGAACCTTTATGGGTGAGCCCGCCGTGTTTCACCGCGGGGCGCTTTACCTGAGCACGATTGATCTGGAGCGCCTTATCATCCCTATCCTTCGCCCGGAACGAAACACGCCGCGTTCCCTGCGCGTGATCGTGATTGATGCCGGGCATGGGGGTAACGACTCCGGCACGCGCTCTTCCGACGGAAAGTTTCTTGAGAAGACATTTACCCTGGATGTCGCCCGTCGTCTGCAGCGCTTACTCGCCGGCAGCGATTGGCGGGTTCTCATGACCCGCACGGATGATCGCTACGTCGGACTCCCCGAACGCGCGGAAATGGCCAATGCCGCCAAGGCTGATTTGTTCATCAGTATTCATTTCAACGCCGTGCCGAATGGGGCCGATGTTCGCGGCACCGAGACCTACGTGCTCACGCCGCGTTTTCAGCGTTCGACCTCTTCGGCCAAGCTGAGTCCCGAGGATAAGGTGGAACAGCCTGGCAATCGCCACGATGCCTGGAGTTCGGTGCTCGGCTACCACATGCACCGGCAATTGCTGGCCAAGTTGAAGACCGAAGACCGCGGCTTTAAACGTGCTCGTTTCGCCGTGCTTCGCCTCGTCGAGTGCCCTGGCGTGCTGGTAGAGGCCGGTTACCTTTCCAATGCCAGCGAGGCGAGGCGAATTGCCGATCCAGACTACCGGGGTGACATAGCCGAGGCGCTCGCCTCTGCCGTCAACGCCTACGCCGCCTCGCTCGCCACCGCGGCACGCGCCGCGGCGAAGTGAATCCACCGCGGCTCAGCGGAGGGAACAGCGGCGCTTTGTAAAAGAAACTTCCCATAACAGGGTGCTAAGCTTTAACGTCCTCCCCTTATGCAGAAAACCCTTATCATCTGTAAGCCAGATTGCATGGATCAAAAACACGTGGGCAACGTCGTGGACCGCTTTGAAAAAGCCGGATTCGAGATCGTTGGCTGCAAGATGACGCGCTTGACCGCCGCCCAGCTGCGCGAGCACTACGCCCATGTGGCAGACAAGCCCTTTTATCCCGAGATCGAAGCGTTCATGAGCTCGCGTCCCGTGATCGTGATCGCTCTCCGCGGTGAAGGTATCGTCGCCAAAGTGCGCGACCTGCTCGGCCCGACCGATTCCCGCAAAGCGCCCAAAGGCACCATTCGCGGTGATTTCGGCACCGAGATGATGAAGAACGTCGTCCACGCCTCGGATAGCGATGAGAACGGC
>JAIYBI010000478.1 GCA_027488595.1 Opitutaceae bacterium
GCAGGACTCCCTCGATCGTGAAGGAGCGCTCGTCCTCGTCTTCGCTGGAGCGGCAGGTGCCGTAGAAGCGACCGGTGCCGGCATCGAGCTGGAGTTTCCATTCGGTGGGGTTGGCGCCGACCACAGAGAAGGCGTTGCGCGAGTTTAGATTCAAGGTGACGGGCAGACTCTCGATAAAAGCGGCAGCTTCGCCAGTGAGCGCGGGACCGTTGATATCCACCAGGAAGTTGCCGGTAGACGACAGACCCAGTCGCGACGCGACAGCGGATTTGCTCGAACCCAGCCAAGGCTCCATGGTGGCCTCGAGGGCGAGCGGACCGAAGCCGGCGGCGAAGCGACTGTCGCTGGCTCGGGCGGGTTTGCGCCAGTAGAGATCGCTGCCGCCCGCGACGGTGATGTGGCGGAGGGAAGGGAGATCGGCGCGCGGAGTCAGGGCGAGCGTGCCGGCGAGGTAGCCACCGGCGGCGGAGTAGGGCTTGGCGTAGAGGCGGAGCATGCCGTCCGCGCCGAGGGCGGTCGTGGCGGTGAGCGCGGTGCCGTCGCCGGTGCGGCCCTTGAGGGTGAAGACGCCGGTGGCGGAGCAGGAAACGGTGAAGAAGCCGTCGCCAGCGGGCAGCTCGGAGGAGGCACCCAGGTTCACGGGATTGCGCAGGATCATGGTGTAATTGGCGGGAGAGGCGCGACCGGCGAGTTTTGAGCCCGAGCCAGCGCCGACCGGGATGGCGTTGCTTGAGAGTGCAGCGGTGACGAGGCCGGTGCGGTTGACGGAAACCGTGAGTTGGTAATCCGGCATCTGCCCGAAAGGTGAACGTGCGACGCTGATCGTCGTCGAGGCGACGGCGTGATCACCGGCGAGCAGCAAGGTGCCGTTGATCGGATAGCTGGGAACGTCGTCGGTCCAGAGGCGACCGGTGAACGCGCCGTTCGAGGCGACGTTGAGTTCCACCTTGCCGGCGGGGAAGGAGGGAGTGGCGAGGTCCGTCGTGGCGGAATCGAGCAAGGTCTCAAACCCGCCGGTCAAGACGGAGGGGAAGGAGGCGACGACGAAACGCAGAGTGCGCTTTGTGCTCTGGGTGCGCCCGAGGGCGACCCAGCAGGTGATGGAATAGTTTCCGGGCCGGCCGGTGAGAATACCGTCAATCCGACCGGTGAGCGGATCGAGGCGAAGGCCGGCGGGCAGGCGTGAGCTGTTGAAGGTAACACCTGCGGGATAGGTCGCGCCGCCAGAGAGATCGAGGGTGAGGCGCTCGCCGATGCAAAGTGCGGCGGGCACGACGACGGCGGCGGGAGGGGGAACGAGAACGGAGAGTTTGACCGTGCGGGAAGTTACGCCCTTGGGCGCGGCGGAGTTGGTGACAGTGACGCTGTAAGAAGCGGTGTCGTCAATCCGCACGGAGGTGAAAACGAGGGTCGGGTTCGTCTGACCGGAGAGGATGCCGCCTCCGCGTTTCCATTGGTAAGTCGGAGCAGGGTTGCCGGTGGCGACGACCGAGAGGGTGACTGTATCGCCGATGTAGGCGACGGTGGAGGCGTTGGGCTGTTGGGTGATCACCGGAGCGCTCGGCGTGGTCGGGGCGGGATTCACCGTGAGAGTGGCGGCGTTGGAAGTAACACCGGAGGGAGCGGCGGAGTTGGTCGCCCTGACAGTGTAGCTGCCGGCGGCGGCATCTTGGACGTTGGTGAGGGTGAGCGACGGGCCGGTCTGGCCGGTGAGGAGCGTGGTGCCCTGATACCAATGAAGGGTCGGCGCGGGAATCCCACTGGCGGCGGCGGTGAAGGTAACGTTGCCGCCGACAACGGCGGACTGGGACACGGGTTGGGTCGTGAAAACGGGCGCCGCGTTGACGGAGAAGCTTTGGTCAACCGGAGTGGCGGCGGCGTAGTTGGAGTTGCCGGCCTGAGAGGCGCGGACGATGACGATGCCGCCACCGGTGAGGGTCACGGTGTCGCCTGAGATCGTGGCGGGACCGGAGACGATGGAGAAGGTCGGCGCGAGACCGCTGCTGGCGGTGGCGCTGACGGTGAAAGCGGCGTCGCCGAAGGTTTTTCCGGCGAGAGGGTCGAAGGTAATAGACTGGGCGAGCGGGCTGATGACGAGCGTGCCGGTGGCAGAGCCCTGGTAGAGGGTGTCGTTGACGGTGGCGACGACGGCGTAGCTGCCGGCGTTGGTGGGCGCGGTGGAGCTGGCGTTGTAGGTGAAGGTGACGGCGAGACCGTCGGGAACCGTCACCGCCGACGCGGAGAGCGCGGAGCCGGTGTAGGACTGCGAGAGACTGCCGAGCGTGACTGACGCCGTGCCCTTGGAGACGGAGAAACTTTGGTCAACCGGAGTGGCGACGTCAAAGCTGGAGTTGCCCGATTGGGAGGCGCGAACGACGACGGTGCCGACGCCGGTGAGAGTGACGATGTTGCCGGCGATCGTGGCAGGACCGGAGAAGATGGAGTAAGTCGGCGTCAGCCCGCTGCTGGCGGTGGCAATGACGGTGAAGGGAGCGGTGCCGAAGGTTTTACCGGAGAGAGCGCCGAAGGTGATCGTCTGCGAAGTGAGGCCGACGGAGAAGCTTTGGTCCACCGGGGTGGCGGCGGTGTAGTTGGCGTTGCCGGCCTGCGAGGCGCGAACGACAACGGTGCCGGGGCCGGTCAGGGTGACGGTATTACCGGCGATCGTGGCAGGGCCGGAGAAGATAGAGAAGGTCGGTGCGAGACCGCTGCTGGCGGTGGCGCTTACAGTAAAGGGAGCGTCACCGGTGGCCTTGTTGGAGAGAGCGCCGAAGGAGATGGTCTGCGTGGCCTGGGCGACGTTGAAGCTCAGGTCAATTGGAGTGGGGCGGGGAGTGTAGTTGGGATCAGGTGTTTCGGAGATGCGGATAACGACGGTGCCGACCCCCGTGATTGTGACGGTATTGCCCAAGATCGTGGCAGGGCCGGAGAAGATGGAGAGGGTCGGACCGAAACCGCCGGTGGAGAAGATGTCGAAGGTGAAGGGGGCATCGCCGAAAATTTTGTCGGTGAGCGATTTCCATAAAATCGTCCGCGAGGCCTGGGCGACGGAGAAGCTCTGGTCGACCGGAGTGGCGGCGGCGTAGTTGGCGTTGCCGGATTGGGAGGCGCGAACAACGACGGTGCCGGCGCCGGTGATTGTCACGGTGTTGCCAGAGATCGTGGCGGGACCGGAGAAGATTGTGAAGGTCGGGGCGAGACCGCTGCTGGCGGTGGCGCTGACGGTGAAGGCGGCGTTACCGAAGGTTTTGCCGGTGAGCGCGTCGAAGGTAATGGCCTGCGTGGCTTGGGCGACGGAGAAGCTCTGGTTAACCGGCATGGCGGCGGTGTAGTTGGCGTTACCTGATTGGGAGGCGCGAACGACAACGGTGCCGACGCCGGTGAGCGTCACGGTATTGCCCGTGATCGTGGCAGGGCCGGAGAAAATGGTGAAGGTTGGTGTGAGACCGCTGCTGGCGGAAGCGCTGACGGTGAAGGCGGCATCGCCGAAGGTTTTACCGGTGAGCGCGCCGAAGGTGATGGTCTGCGCGGCCTGGGCGACGGAGAAGCTTTGGTCAACCGGCGTGGCGGCGGCGAAGCTGGCGTTGCCGGCCTGCGAGGCGCGAACGACGACGGTCCCGGCGCCGGTGATTGTCACGGTGTTGCCTGTGATTGTGGCGGGGCCGGAGAAGATCGTGAAGGTCGGCGTGAGACCGCTGGTGGCGGTGGCGCTGACGGCGAAAGCGGCGTCGCCGAAGGTTTTTCCGGTGAGCGCGCCGAACGTAATCGTCTGCGTGGTGAGTCCTACGGAGAAGCTTTGGTCAACCGGAGTGGCGGCGGCGTAGTTGGCGTTGCCGGATTGGGAGGCGCGAACGACGACGGTGCCGACGCCGGTGAGAGTCACGGTGTTGCCCGAGATCGTGGCGGGGCCGGAGAAGATAGAGAAGGTTGGCGCGAGACCGCTGCTGGCGGTGGCGCTGACGGCGAAGGGGGCGTCGCCGGTGGCCTTGCTGGAAAGAGCGCCGAAGGAGATGGTCTGCGCGGCTTGGGCGACGGAGAAACTCTGGTCAACCGGCGCGGCGGCGGCGAAGTTGGCGTTGCCTGACTGAGAAGCGCGGACGACGACGGTGCCTGCGCCCGTGAGGGTGACGGTGTTGCCCGAGATCATGGCAGGACCGGAGAAGATCGTGAAGGTCGGCGTGAGGCCGCTGCTGGCCGTGGCGCTGACGGTGAAGGGGGCGGCACCGAAGGTTTTGCCGGTGAGTGCACCGAACGAAATCGTCTGCACGGCCTGGGCGACGGAGAAGCTTTGGTCCACCGGAGTGGCGGCGGCGTAGTTGGTGTTGCCGGATTGGGAGGCGCGAACGACGACGGTGCCGACGCCGGTCAGAGTCACGGTGTTGCCCGAGATCGTGGCGGGGCCGGAGAAGATCGAGAAGGTCGGCGCAAGACCGCTGCTGGCGGAGGCGCTGAC
>JAIYBI010000326.1 GCA_027488595.1 Opitutaceae bacterium
GGCCACGCTTGGGCCCTTGTTCATTTTCTCCGGTCTCGGTCTGGAAGGTTGGGAGCTGCGTGGAAATCACGCCGTCAACTCTAAGAAGCGGCCGGGGAAGAAACCGCTGCCTGACTTGACGGTTGATGAGCTGCTCTGGGAGGTCGCGGTCCTCACATGGCCTGAGCAGCAAATCGCCCAGGAAAAACGCGAAATGCCAACACGGGAAGTCGGCTCCTAGCAAGTTGCCCCGGGGTAATACCGCTTCCGTAAAAATTTCCTGCCCGTGCGGCAGGTGCCACGAAAAACCAAATACCAACATGAAAACTACAATGGAGAATGCAATCGAGGCGCGCCTGAAAATGGCCGACCTCCCAGTTCAGAAAAAGGCCCTGCATGACCGCCTAGAGGCGCATCTCGTTGAGAAGTGCAAGGTGATCGAATACCTGACCGCGATGTCGGACGCGGAGGTCTACAATATCACACGTCCGCCCAAGGCTGAAGCTGCGGCGAAGGTCATCTCTGCACCGGCGAAAAAACAGGAGGGCGCATCGTGAACTCCGCAAAGAAAAAAACCGAAACCGTCAACCTGAAGGTCGACAAAGAAGAGGCGGTCATGATCGAAACACTCCGCTTGAATATCTACGGCGGCATTTCCAAGTCGGATGCCGTGCGTCGCGCGATCAAGCAAGTCGCCACGGGCGCTCCACCCTTGGTGGTGGTGTCCCCGGGCGCGATGAAGGCACTGCTCGTCGAGTTGGAAAAAACGGAAAAGTTCATCACGGAAATCGAACGCGCGCGCCAGGCCGTGTGGACGCACGGCGCAACCGTGCAGGAAAAGGCCGACCGCCTCCATGCGGCGGACGCCAAGCTGGACCGCATGATCAACGAGTTTGAGGCGGCCGCCGACCGCGTTCGCACCTTGATCCGCATGAACTCGGCGACCGCCGAAATCGACATCGGCGAGCTAAAGAAGGCTGTCCAATTGCTGCGCGATGCATTGCAGCGCTTAGTAGCGGAACGCGCGAAAGCTACCGATCCGATACGCGCAGCAGTCCTAGATGAACGCATCAAGTTAGTCCGCGCCCTGTTGCGCCTTCTGGCGAAGGCCGGCCTGGGTGACCACACTGACGAGGGGCCAGACGAGAAGGGTCCCAGTGACAAAACCTAAACGAAAACGTGAGCCGACGTGCGTCTCCAGCTTCGACCCGGTCATATTTCCCTCAGAAAAATATCGGGGTTCCCAGAACTTGCAGACGCACGTCGGTTCCCATGACGGAATTACATGCCGACACCTTTTTGGGCGATCGAGAAACATATGAATGCTGCGGTGCTGCTGGCCGCGTTGGAACCCAAGATGGATATTTGTGAGCGAAATGAGCGAGAGAGAGGTTATCCACGGCGGGAGGCGCGCCCCTATGAACGTCCTTAACGTCCATAATCTTACCGGCTCAAAAAAGCATACTTTGTATTATATCGATATATATGTTGACTGCCGCGTATTTCTCCCTGTTGCTTCGCGCGAGTCGTATCGCAGTTATTCCCTACCCAAAATTGCCCGTGCCTAGTTTTACACCACAAGCAAGTGCCAGTTTGCGCGCCTTGTCCGCGTGCTCTTGCGCGACGCCGACGGAGGTGACTTTTATGTCTCAGAGTCTTTCTCCGCCGAGAATAAAGCCACGGTTTCGCTGGCTGGCGGCAAGTGGGCCAAGACCAACCCTGCCGACCTTACCGTCCCGGGCGAATACAGGACCGCCCCCTTCCAACGCATCGATCATATCGGTATTCACGCAACCATTCCGATCACCGAAAACGGCAACTCGACTCAAGCCTTCGGAGTCATCTGCAACGTCACCCTGCAATCGTTCGAACATACCTTGCCGCCCTGATGCATTCCCGAAAGTCGTCCTACGACAAAGTTAAACTCCCCTACGGCGTCCAAATCCGCCATTCTCGCCCGATGGCCACCGTTCCAGAAGAAACCCGCCACGCCCAAGTTTACCGACAGCTCATCAAGCGCCTCGCGCTCGCCGAGCGCGGTTCGGAATTCCCCACCGTGGCCGAGCTGAAGGACGAGTTCGACGCTTCCCAGGTCACCATCACCCAAGCCGTCCGCCGCCTTCAGCAACAGGGCTTCATCCGCCGCCCGGTTGGCAAGAAACGCTACGTCATCGTCCAGCAGGCACCGCGCTCGCACACCACCATAGCCGTGCTTCGCCCGTTCTGGCCCTCCCCGGAATACGACTCCCTCCTCACTGGCATTCAGCAAGAATGCACCCGTCGCCGCTGGAACCTCGAACTCATCCACTACCAAGCGTGGAGCGACGTCGACCTTACCCGCACTATCAGCGAGCACCAGGGCATTATCTCGATCGGGCACCCCGACGCCTTCGCCGACGGCCAGGAAGACCATATGCTCAAGCAGCGCTATCCGTTCATCTCGTTGATGAACCGCCCCGAAAACACAGCCTTTGCCGGGGTCGAGGGCGACGATGTGGCCCTCGGCCACATGGCTGTTTCCACGCTGCGTAAACTCGGGCACCGCCGCATCGCAGTGTTCCTGAACGAGCCCCCCAGCGTTTCGGTCAAGCTACGCCTTCGTGGCTGGCGCACCGCCATGCAAATGGCCGGTGAACCCGACCTCGACGAACTCGTCATCGATTGCTCGGTTACGAGTGGCCAGGACTCGATCGAAATCGGGTGCGAGAGCTTCGACCGCTGGCTCTCCGGCAGACATGCGCCCTTTACCGCCGTCTTTGCCACCGCCTGGACTGGAGCCCTCGCCGCGATGCGCGTCATGCATGACCGCAAGATTGCGATCCCCGATGACTGCAGCCTGCTCGCCCAAGGCGGCCTATGGCCTATCGGCCGCTACCTCGTCCCGCCGTTATCCACCATCGACTACGACGCCACCGAGTGGGGCCGGGCCGCCTGCGAGTTGCTCGCCGAGCAGATGGCCGGCAAAAACTCCGCCCCCCGCTCCATTAATCTCACCCCGGAAACTCACCTTCGCGGCACGACCGCCCCCCTCCGCTCCTGACGCGTCCCGGCGCCATCGGACGCGCGGTTCGTCTTCTCAACCCTGCCCCTTTCCCATGAAAAACCGCTTCACCCGGCTTCTCTGCGCCTGCATTGCCCTCGCCGCCTCCTCCCTCACCCCCTTGTCCGGCTCCGCCCGCCCTCCCGAAGTCCCGGCCTCCCTCGTGGCGGCCGCCGTCGCCTTCGACCTCCAGAGCTTCATCGACGCCCGCGTCGCCGCCGGCGACACCACCATCGTCATCCCGCCCGGCCGCCACCTCGTCACCCCGCGAGACAAGCAGCACCTTAGCCTCCGCGGCCTCCGCAACATCGTCATCGAGGCAACCGGCGCCGAGCTCGTCTGCACCGAGACCACCCGCGCCATCACCATCGAGAACTGCGAAAATCTCACCCTTCGCGGCCTCGTCATCGATTACGATCCGCTTCCCTTCACCCAGGCTCGCATCACCGCGATCTCCGAGGACCAGACCCGCCTCGAGTTGCAGACCATCCCCGGTTACGGCGATATCCACCCTGAACCCGTCAAGATGGAGACTTTCGCCTCCTCCACGAACGAGCTCCGCAACCGCCTGACCTTTTACGGCATCAGCGCCGAAGTCCACGGCCCCGGCCGCGCCACCCTCGTCCGCCCCGCCAGCATCTCCCTCCTCTCCGCCGACCAGGTCGGCGACATCGCCGTGCTCTACAACGAGCACACCCCTGGCGGCTTCTTGCCCCACGCCATCATGGCGACCGCCAGCCGCGGCCTCTCCTTCGAGAACGTCACCCTCTACGCCGGCCCCACCTTCGGTTTCTTCGAAAACGGCTGCGACGGATCCCGCTATATCAACTGCCGGGTGGACCGCCGCCCGTCCCACCTCGATTACGCCACCCGAGGCTATCCCCGTCTGCGCTCGATGAACGCCGACGCCTACCACTCCAAGAACGCACGCTTGGGCCCCCTCTACGACCGCTGCCTCGCCCGCTACAACGGCGACGACTCCATCGCCCTCAACGGCGACTACCACTTCATCACCCGGGCCGCAGGGAAAACCCTTCGCGTCCTGGCCAAATATGACATGACCATGCGCGCCGGAGACATCGTGCAGATATTCACCTTCGACGGTCGTCGCCTCAAAGACAAAAAGATCGTTGCCCTTGTCCGCGACGGCTCCGCCACCACGGAAGAACGCGCTTTCAGCGCCACCAAGAGTATATTCCCTAACCATCGCGAAAACGGCTTGGCCGACGCCTGGCTGGTCACTCTGGACGCGTCCGCCGAGGATACGCCTCCGGGCAGCCTCATCGCCTCCTCTGACTCGATCGGCAGCGGCTTCATCATCCGAAACTGCACCTTGGGCCACAACCGCTCGCGCGGCATCCTCGTCAAGGCCGGCCGCGGCGAGATCACCGGCAACACCCTCTCGGGCTCCATCCAGTCCTCCATCCTGGTTTCACCTGAATACTATTGGCTCGAAGCCGGCCTCGCCGACGACCTCGTCATCGCCAACAACACCCTGCGCGACATCCGCGGCCCCGGCATAGTGATCACTGCCCTCGGCGGCGACGCCTCCCTCGCCCCCGCCGGCGCCTTTCGCAACATCACCATCCGCGACAACACCATTTCTGGCGGTCCCGCCCCCGGCCTGCTCATCACCTCCGTTGCCGGCCTTGTGAACAAAAACAACCGCGTGTCCGCCGACGTCACCCGCAAGCTCAACCCCTGGGAGATCAAGACCTGGAGCGACCAGGGCGTGAAAGAGGTCATGCTCCTCAATAACCAGTGATCAGCGGCCCTGACACCACTACCTCCCCAACCGACACATAC
>JAIYBI010000255.1 GCA_027488595.1 Opitutaceae bacterium
GGCGACGATGACGCGCGGCTCAAGGGCGAGGGCGCGGGCGATGGCGATGCGCTGGCGTTGTCCGCCGGAGAACTCGTGCGGGTATTTTCCGAGGTTGCGGGCGGGGATGCCGACCAACGCGGCGAGCTCGGCCACGCGGGCGGGGATGTCGGCGGCGGGGCGCAGCTTGTGGACGCGGAGCGGCTCGGCCAGCGTATCCGCGACGGTCATACGCGGATTGAGCGAGGCGAAGGGGTCCTGGAAAACCATCTGGAGCGAGCGGCGCGCCTCGCCGATCGCGGCGGCGGCGGTCAGGTTCTTGCCCTCAAGCCAGACCGTGCCGCCGGTGGCGGGGAGCAGACCCATGATGGTGCGGGCGAGGGTGGATTTGCCGCAGCCGGACTCGCCGACGAGGCCGAGCACCTCGCCGCGAGCGAGGGAGAGGGAGACGCCGTCCACGGCTTTGACGGTGCCGGTCTGCTTTTTGAAAACGATGCCGCGCTCGACCGGGAAGTGGGTCTGCACGTTGCGGAGTTCGAGGATGGGGGAGGGCATGGTCTCAGATTTCACCGTTGTGGGCGCGGAGGCAGGCGTGGGCGTGGGACGGGGCGCAGGACGCGAGGGCGGGAGCGGAGCCGGTGCGGCAGGCGGGGGCGGCGAATTCGCAGCGCTCGGCGAAGGCGCAGCCGGGGAGCGGTTTTGAGAGGTCGGGGGGCAGGCCGGGCAGGGTGTAGAGTTCGCCGCCCTTGGGCTGGAGCGCGGGGATGGAGCGTTGCAGGGCGCGGGTGTAGGGGTGGCGCGGCTCGCGGAAGAGGTCGGTGACACTGGCGGTTTCGACGATGCGGCCGGCATACATGACCATGACGCGGTCGCAGAGGCCGGCGACGACGCCGAGATCGTGCGAGATGAAGACGACGGCCATGCCGAGCGCGCGTTGGAGTTTTTTGATGAGCTCCAAAATCTGCGCCTGCACCGTGACATCGAGGGCGGTGGTCGGTTCGTCGGCGATAAGGATCTCGGGCTTGGTGATGAGGGCCATCGCGATCATGACGCGTTGCCTCATGCCGCCGGAGAACTGGTGGGGGTGGGCGTGGAGGCGGTTGGCGGCGTCGTTGATGCCCACGGCCTCCATCATGGCGAGGGCGCGGTCGAGGGCGGCCTTGCGGGAGATTTTTTCGTGAATGAGGAGCGGCTCGATGAGTTGTTCGCTGATCCGCATGTAGGGATTGAGCGACGTCATCGGGTCCTGGAAGATCATGCTGATGCGCTTGCCACGGATGGCGCGCATCTCGGCGTCGGTGGCGCGGAGGAGGTCGGTGCCGTCGAACTTGGCGTGGGTGCCCTCGATGCGGGCGGGCGGGGAAGGCAGCAGACGTAGCAGAGACGTGCAGGTGACGGATTTACCCGAGCCGGATTCGCCGACGAGACCGAGCGTTTCGCCGCGTTCGAGCGAGAAACTCACGCCGTCCACGGCGCGGAAAACGGCCCCACGGGTAAGGAATGAAGTGCGGAGGTCTTGGACTTCGAGGAGAGGCATTGCGAGTTACGGTGGGGCAGGTTTGGGGACTGGAGTGGCAGGTGCAAGCAGGCGCGGGGCCATCTTTGGGTGTATTGCCGCAAAGTGGCGATGCGTTGCGTGGCGAGCGGAGGCTTGCGGGCGGTGGGGCAGGGGGCAAGGTGGGGACTTTTCCGATACCGATGTTGTCCGCCGAACCCACCCCGTCCGATACGCCCGTCTCCACCGCCCCGGAGCGGAAGTTGGTGCGCCCGACCCTGGTGCGGAGGGTGCAATGGCGCTTGGAAGCGTGGGCGTTCATAGGGTTCGAGGCGCTGCTCGGGGTGTTGTCGGCGGGTGCGGTGGCGCGGGTTGGGAGAGTTTTGGGCACGGTGGCTTATCGCATCTCGCCGGAACGGCGGCGGGTGGTGCGGCGCACCCTGCGAATCGCGTTTGCGGGGGAGAAGACGGCGGCGGAGCTCGTTGAGTTGGAAAAGGAGGTATTCAAGAGGGCCGGGGCCAATCTGTTTTCGGCGCTGCGCACGGCGAACCTGAGCGAGGCGGAACTGGCGGGCACGGTGGAGGTGGTGAATGGCGAATACATGAGCGAGGCGATGTCCGAGGGCCGCGGTCTCGTGATGGTGCTGGCGCACATGGGCAACTGGGAGGCGCTGGCGCAATGGTTTCCCACCATGATGCCGCCTGGGAAGCTGGCCTCGAACATGTATCGTCCGCTAAACAATCAGATCCTGAACCGGCGTTTGTTGAGGATCAGGGCGACGCGCGGCTTGAAGCTTTTCTCCAAGGATGAGAGCCCCTTGGCGATGGCGGCGCTGGTGCGGGGGGGCGGCGGTTTTGGCGTGCTCTGCGATCAACGCGTGGGGCGCTATGGCGAGCTGGTGCCTTTTTTTGGCCGCATCACCAGTTGCACGCCGCTGCCCTCGATGCTGGCGCGGCGCACGGGCTCGGCGGTGTTGGGGGCGTCGTTGCGCACGCTCGGACCGGGACGCTGGGAGTTGAAAATCCACAAACTTCACGGCGAGCCGACGACGGCCAACATGATGGAGTTGCTGGAGCGCATCATGCGGGAAAGTCCGGCGGATGTTTTCTGGATGCAGGATCGCTGGCGGACGGACCGGCGCGCGCCGCAACACGTGGTCGGGCGGGTGGCGAAGGCGGCGGCGTCAGCGGCGGGCGCGCCGGTGGCGACGAAGCGACGCCGCGCGCTGCTGTGGGCGGACGCAGCCGGGATGGTGCCGGCGCGGCCGGTGGCGGAGCCGGCCGATGTGGATTACGAGGCGGCGTTGCCCGAGGGTGCGGCGGCACCATTGGATGTTACCAAAATCTGGATACGCGAGTCGGCGGGAGCGGAGACGACGCGGGCGTTTCTAATGCGGGTGGATGGCGGCGCGCTTCTGCCGCTGGATTTTGTGGTGGCGGGGTCGCGATCAGATGCCGATCTGCGTGAGACCTGCGTGCAACTCGGGTTGGGTTGGGTGGCAGAGAAACCGGTCGCATGAGCGCGTTGCGACATATTCGGGTGCTATCGGATGGCCGCCCCGGCCATGAGAATCAAAGCGCGGGCCTCGCGCTGGCACTGGCCGCGCGCACGGGAGCAACCCATGAAGTGATGCGGCTCGACCCGGGCGCGTCCGTGTGGACGCGCATGAAAGCGGCGGTGGAGGCGGGTGTTTGCGCGCCGGACCTGGTGATCGCGGCCGGGCATCGGATGCATCTGCCGCTGTGGTGGGCGGGGCGGCGGTTTGGGGCGAAGACGGTGGTGATCATGACGCCGAGTCTGCCGCAGAGATGTTTCGACCTGGCGCTGGTGCCGCAGCACGACGCGCCGGGCGTGACGGACACGGCGAGGAGAATTTTGACCAAGGGCGCGCTGAACCGTGTGCCGGAAATCCGCGCCGAGAAGATTGATCTGGGCTTGGTGTTGATCGGCGGGCCATCCAAGCACCACGGGTGGGACGGCGAGCGGCTCGCGGCAATGATCGGGCGCGTGACGGCGGCGCAGCCGGAGTTGAGCTGGACGGTGGCGGATTCGCGGCGGACGCCGGAGGGGTTTCTCGACGGACTCCCGGTTTCGAAGGCGGTGCGCAAAGTGCCGCATCAGCAGACGCAGCCCGGCTGGCTGGCGGGCGAGCTGGCGAAGGCGCGCGTGGTTTGGGTGACGGCGGACAGCGTCTCGATGGTGCACGAAGCCGCGACGGCGGGTGCGGCGACAGGGGTGTTTCCCGTGCCGCTGGCAGGCGATGGCGGCGGGCGGCCGCAGCGCTCGGTGGACAACTTGATTGCTGAAGGGCTGGTGACGGATTTCGCAGCGTGGGAACGCGCGGGCGGGCCGGCTTTGCGGGTGAAACCGGGTGCGGCCTTGCACGAAGCCGGGCGCTGTGCGGACTTGATCGTGGCGCGGTGGTTCGCGCCGGTGACGGCATGAAAATCCTGCAAATCCTTCCCGAGTTGAATTCCGGCGGCGTCGAGCGCGGCACGCTGGAGATCGCGGCGCATCTGGTGCGCGCGGGGCATGAGGCGCTGGTGGTGTCGAACGGCGGCCGGCAGGTCGCGGCGCTGGAGAAACTCGGCGCGCGGCACGTGACGATGCCGGTGCATCGCAAGAGCCTCGCGAGCTTCGGGCAGGTCGGGCGTTTGCGGAAACTATTCCGCGAGGAGCGGCCCGCCGTCGTTCACATCCGCTCGCGAGTGCCGGGCTGGCTGGCGTGGCTGGCGCTGCGCGGAATGGCGGCGGCGGAGCGGCCCCGGCTGGTTTCGACCGTGCACGGGTTTTACTCGGTGAATTTTTATTCGGGCATCATGACGCGCGGCGAGCGGGTGATCGCGGTGTCGGACAGCGTGAAGGACTACATTTTCAAAAACTATCCGCGCGTGCCGGCCGGGCATGTGCGGGTGATTCATCGCGGCGTGGCGCCGGAAGAGTTTCCCCGCGGCTACCAGCCAACGACGGCGTGGCTGGAGCAGTGGCGGCGCGAGCAACCGCAGCTCGCGGGGAAAAAGGTTCTGCTGCTACCGGGGCGCATCACGCGGTGGAAAGGACAGGAGGACCTGCTCGGGCTGGTCGCGGCCTTGAAGGCGCGCGGGCTGGCGGTGCATGGCCTGATCGCGGGTGAAACGCATCCCGGCAAACGCGAGTTCGAGGCGGAGTTGAAGGCGACGGCGGCGAAGCTGGGCGTGGCGGACGACGTGACCTTTCTTGGTCAACGCTCGGACGTGCGCGAGGTGATGGCGGTGTCGGATTTGGTTTTGTCGCTCTCGCGCGATCCGGAGGCGTTTGGCCGGGTGTCGCTGGAGGCGGCGGCGCTCGGGCGGCCGGTGGTCGGTTGCGATCACGGCGGGGTGGGGGAGCAGTTGCGGGTTTTGTTTCCGCAAGGGCTGGTGCCGGCGGGCGACGCGGCGCGGCTGGCGGAGGTGAGCGGGCGCCTGCTGGCGGCCGGCGGCGTGCCGGGCGAGATCGTGGAGCCGTTTACCCTCGAGGCGATGGGGCGAAGCACGCTGGAGGTTTACGGCGACTTGGTCAGAAGTTGAGGTGAGGATCGGAGAAATCTGATTTTGCCTCCCCACGGTTGGTCGTTTTGTCTCTCACGCTTGAACTCCATAGTTCCTAAAAAATACCTCGTCACGGGCGGCGCCGGTTTCATTGGTTCGCACCTCTGTGAAGCCCTGGTGGCGGCGGGCAATGCCGTGGTGATCATTGACGATCTTAACGACTACTATGATCCCGTGATCAAGGAGGCCAACCTCGCCGCGCTCGCCGGCCGGGTTGAGGTGGTGCGTGGCGACATTCGTGACGACGAGCTGATCAAACGCACCTTCGCGGCGCATCGCTTCGACGGGGTTTTTCACCTCGCGGCCCGCGCGGGCGTGCGACCCTCGATCGCTGACCCCCGGCTCTATTTCAGCACCAACATGGACGGCACGCTGAACCTGCTTGAGGCCTGCCGGCACACGGGCGTGAGGGACTTTATCTTCGCCTCGTCCTCCTCGGTTTACGGGGTGAACACCAAGGTGCCCTTCGCCGAGACGGACTTGATCCACCGCACGATTTCGCCCTACGCCGCGACCAAACTGGCGGGCGAGCAGATGTGCTCGAACTACGCGCACCTTTTCGGACTGCGCTGCATGTGCCTGCGTTTCTTCACCGTTTACGGTCCGCGCCAGAGACCCGACCTCGCGATTTCGAAATTCACCGCCGCCATTCTGGCCGGCAAACCGATTGACCGCTACGGCGACGGCAGCACCTCGCGCGACTACACCTACGTCGAGGACATCGTGCGCGGCATCCTTGCGGCGGCGGCTTATACGGAGAAATCCTCCTTCGAGATTTTCAACCTCGGCGGCTCCGCCACCACCACGCTCAACGGACTGGTCTCTCTGGTCGAGGCCGCGACGGGAAAGACGGCGATTGTTCACGTCCTGCCCGACCAGCCGGGCGACGTGCCGCAAACCTATGCCGACGTGGGCAAGGCCGAGAAACTCCTCGGTTACCGCCCGCAGACCGCCATCCGCGACGGCGTGGCCAAGTATGTGGAGTGGTATCGGCGCACCGTGCTGCCCGCACGGAGCTGAGTGCCGGTCATCGGACCTTGTGCACGTATTTCCCGTTTTGGGAAAATGACGGGAAAACATGCCTCATGGGAAACCGCCCTGCCGTCTGAATTCATGAGCAAAACAACCGCCCATTCGATTCGCCGGCGGGAACAGTCTTTTCACGTGCCTTCGGGTCTTTCCGTGGCGGCTCAACGCCAGTGCTCCCCGATCCACGGGGTGGGGCGCACGTGTTTGTAGAGTCTTTTGATGAAGGACTTGGTCGGCCATTCGCCGCGCAAGGCCTCGTCAAGTTTGGGTTTGCCGGTAAAGGCCACGATGCGGGCCTCGGGTGGCAGCACAGGGGTTTTGAAGAAGTTCAACGGCCAGGCGGGGATGAGCGAGTGCTTGAAGCTCAGGCACCACGCGGCGGGGAAAAAGTCCACTTTGCCGAGCGTGCGACACACGAAGGTCTGGCTGTTGCGGTAAAGGTCCATCATCGCCATCGGATCGGGGCGGAAGCGGTCCCAAATCTTGGTGAGCGCCCCGACGCGGTAGCGAAACACGGACATGTTGCCGATGCCCTGGCCGGGCTGGGTCCAGTTCTCGGCCACGACGAAATCGAGCTCGGGTTTGAAGTCGAAAAAGGCGTCAATGGAGCCGGTGATCATGAGATCGAGGTCCACATGGAGCACGCTGCCGGACAGGCCCTCGACTTCCTTTTGGAAGATGAACATCCGGCGAAACGGGTGGAAACGCATGCGCTCGGGCAGATCAAAGGGCGGCATGGGCCGGATCTCGACCTCGGGGCGGATCCCGGCGGGATCGTCGGTGAAGCACACCACGCGCAGCGGCCGGGTGGTATTGCGCAGGGCCATCGAGTAGGTGCGATTGACGTAATCCGAGCCGTAGCGTGTGCCCCATTTGAGGCAAAGGATCGTCTGGGTTTCTGACGGGGAGGCGGTGGGAGGGCTGGGCATCACGGCAAAGAAGAAGAACGGGTGAAGGCAGCGGATTTGCGCGGTGAAGTCACGTTCTGTTTCGGTGCGGGCGGTGCGGGCGGAGGCGGGCGGCGAAGCGAGGATACGTCAGGCAGTAAGGGCGCGGCAGGCGGGAGTGCGAAGCAGGCGGGTTCAGCAGGCGAGACGGTAGATGCCATTCAGGCGGCCGCGGGCGGCGAGGACGTAGCCGTGGGTGGCGAGCAAGGCGGAGAGTTTGGCGGCGGGGTCCTGCGTCACCTCGCAGATGAGCAGGCGGGGCCACGCGGTGCGCGGGCTGGTGGTAAAAAACGGCTCCAACACATCCACCTCGAAGCCCTCCACGTCTATCTTGAGCGCGTCAATTTTAGTGATGTTTTCCCGGTGCAGGAAAGCGGGCAGGGTGGTGATGGCGACGGAGGTGCCGGCGGAGGAAACGGTGCGGCTTTCGACGCGGTTTTCGCCCTTGTTGCCGGTGCCGGCCACGAGCGTGGCGGTGCCCTCGGTGCGGCCAAGGGCGAGTTGGTTGAGGTGGACCTGCGCGAGCTGATTGAGGGCGAGGTTATAGCGCAGACGGGTGCAGAGTTCGGGGTCGGGCTCGAAGGACTCGATGCGCACGGCGGGGCCGCAGGCGGCTGCGACGGAGAAGGTGTAAACGCCGGCGTTGGTGCCGATGTCGAAGAAGACTCCGCCGCCCGCGAGTTCGCGCGCGAGGGTGTCGCGTTCGAGCCGGTCGAGGAACTGGGGCATGAGAATCAGGCGTTGTTCGGAGAGGTTGCCCTTGCTGCGCAGGCGAAGGCGCAGGCCCCAGACCTGAATGTCCACCGGATCGGGCAGGGCGGATTTCAGGGGTTTGCGCAGCCAAAGTGCGAGGCGGCGCCAGAAAGATCCAGAGGGTAACGCGTGGATAAGACCGAGCAGGGATTTGGTCCAGCCGGTCGGGGCGTGCGACCCCCAGGCGGCGGCGGTGGGCGACGAGGCATTGGGAGCGGACATGAGGAGCGGGCGGAGTGGAGTGGGTCGGGTCGGGTTTAGTTCGACTCGCTGCGCTGGAGGTCGGCCATTTTACTGGCGATCGGGTGGTTTTGCAGGATCTCGCGCGGCGGGCCGTCGCCGGTGAGGCGGCCATGTTCAAAGACGAGAATGCGGGTGGCGTCGCGGATGGAGCTGAAGCGGTGCGCGATCATGAATGTGGTGCGGCCTTGCACGAGCTCCTTGAGCGCAGCCTGCACCATCGCCTCGCTCTCGGAGTCGAGCGCGGAGGTGGCCTCGTCGAGAATGAGGATTGGGGCGTCCTTTAGGAATGCCCGTGCGATGGCGACGCGCTGGCGCTGGCCGCCGGAGAGGGTGGAGCCGCGCTCGCCGACGACGGTTGCGTAGCCCTGGGGAAGACTGACGATGAAGTCGTGGATGTGCGCGCGGCGGGCGGCGCGCTCGATCTCGGCGTCGGAAGCGCCGGGGCGGCCGAGGCGGATGTTTTCGGCGAGGGTGGTGTTAAAGAGCACAGGCATCTGCGGCACGACGGCGATGCGCTCGCGCAACTGGCTTTTCGCGGCATCGCGCAGATCCACGCCGCCCAGGGTGATGCGGCCGGCGCTCGGGTCGTAAAAGCGGGGCAGGAGCGAGATGAAGGTGGATTTGCCCGCGCCAGTGCGGCCGACCAAGGCGACCGTCTCGCCGGCGGTAACGCGCAGCGAAAGCGCGGCGAGGGCGGGGCCGGCGGAGGTGTTATCGGCGTCGTCTCGTGGCGGGTAGGAAAACGTGACGCGATCAAACACGATCTCCTGCGCGTCGGCAGGCAGCGCAACGGGTGTGGTCGGATCGGGCACGGCATCAGGGGTATCGAGCACGTATTCGAGACGCTCCAGCGAGGCCTCGCCGACCTTGACGATGGAGTGGATACCGCTGAGTTTTTTGACCGGTTCGTAGGAAAGATAGAGTGCGAGCGCCAGTGAACTGAAGGTGGCGAAACTCATGCCCGCGCGGGTGCCGAAGTAGAGCGCGGCGATAAAACCGCAGACGGAAATGACCTCAATGATGGGCGGGACCATCGCCTGGTATTTCACGGTTTTGAGCGAAGTCTTGAAGAGATCTTTTATCTGGCCGGCGAAGCTGCCTAGCCGGGAGGTCTGCATATTGTAGGCTTGGATCTCAAGCGGGGACTGGAGCGTTTCGGTGGCGAGAGAGCTGAGTTGTCCGACCTGGGCAGCGAGCTGGCGCGAGCGGCGGACGAGCTTTTTCGCCGCGAGGCGAATCGGGATGACGCAGAGCGGCACGCTCAGGATGGCAATCAGGGCGAAGAGCGCGCTGCGCTCGGTGACCGAAAGGTAAACAAGGTAGCCGAGGGCGGAGGCGAGGGTGAGCGGTTGCTTGATGATCTCGCTGCTCACGTTGACCACGACGTTTTTCAATTTCTCGGTGTCGCCCATGAGCCGGGAGACGAGATCGCCGGCCTGGTTGCGCTGGTAGAAAGCCATCGGAAGCGAAAGCATGCGCTCGTAAACTTGCAGACGCAGGCTCTCCAGCACGATGAAACCGGCCTGGTTGATCCAGTAGCGGTTGGCGAAAGCCGCGACTCCGCGAATCGCAAAAATCAGCGGCAGACCGATGCACGCGACGAGCATGAGTTTGTCCACATAACCCTCGCCAAAGAGCCTGCGCGCAACCTCGACGACAACTTTCGGCGCCTCGTCCTCCTTGCCGAAGAAGATCGGAAGCAGGGTCTTGAACATCAAGGGCAGGCCCACGCCGCTGCTCACGGCGTAAACGGCACCGGCAAGCAAGCCCCCGATGAAGTGCCAGCGGGCTTTTCGCATGTGAGCCAGATGGCGACCGTAGCGGCGCAGACCGGTTACGGTCGGCCGGTTGTCAGGCGTCGAGGCGGGTGCGTCGGAAGATGCGGGGGCGGAGGCGGGAAAAGGTTGGCTCACGGGACGGAGGTCGGGCTGGGCATACTGATTCTCGGTTTCTGCATGGGAAGGCAATTGTTGACGCGGGCGCAGGGCTTCCGGTCTGCTCTCGGTTTAACTTTACCGCCATGCTCGATCCCAAGCTCCTCCGCGAATCCCCTGATCTCGTCCGCGCCGCCATCGCCAAGAAACACCTCGATGTGGATCTCGACGCCGTGCTCGCACTCGACGCCGCCTGGCGCGGCCAGCTCGTAGAGGTCGAGACCCTGCGCGGTAAACAAAAGGCCGCCAACACCGAGATGGCCCGGCTCCCCAAGGGATCGCCCGAGTTCATTGCCAAGGTTCAGGAGATGAAAGCAGTATCCGCCGAGGTGAAGGCCCGCGAGGCCGGCCTGGGTGAGATCGAGGCCAGGCACCGCGTCGCGATGCTCACGTTGCCCAATCTGCCGCACGCCAGTGTTCCCGAAGGCCGCACACCCGAGGATAACGTCACCTTCGCCACCTGGGGATCGTGCGAGTCGCTTTCGACCGTCGCCAAGGCGCACTGGGAAATCCCGGGCTTCGATAAAATCATAGACTTCGGTCGCGGCTCGAAGGTCACCGGCGCCGGATTCCCGTTCTACATCGGTGACGGTGCCAGGATTGTGCGCGCCTTGCTCCAATTCTTTTTGGACGAGGCCGTGGCCGCCGGTTACACCGAGGTCAACCCGCCCATCTTCGTCAACGCCGCCAGCGCCACCGCCACCGGCCAGTTGCCTGATAAGGAAGGCCAGATGTATGAGGCCGTGGCCGACGGTTTCTACGCCGTGCCGACCGCCGAGGTGCCGCTGACTAACTTCTTCCGCGACGAGATTCTCGACGCCGAGGCGCTGCCGGTGAAACGCGCCGCCTACACGCCCTGTTTCCGCCGCGAGGCGGGCAGCTACGGCAAGGACGTGCGCGGGCTCAACCGCCTGCACCAGTTCGACAAGGTCGAGCTGCTCAAATGGGTGCATCCCGAGACCAGCTACACCGAACTCGACGCCCTCCGCCTCGATGCCGAGCGCCTCTTGCAAAAACTCGAGCTACCCTACCGCGTGCTTCTCATGTGCGGTGGCGATGTCGGATTTTCGCAGGCAAAAAAATACGATCTCGAGGTATGGGCGGCCGGCCAGCAACGCTGGTTGGAGGTGTCGAGCTGCTCGAATTTCGAGTCGTTCCAGGCCCGCCGCGCGCAGATCCGCTTCCGCAATACCGATGGCAAACCGGAGCTCGTCCACACCATCAACGGTTCCGGACTCGCCGTGCCGCGCGTGCTCGCCGCCCTGCTCGAAAACAACCTGCAAGCCGACGGCACCGTGAAAATCCCCGCCGCCCTCGTGCCCTACTTCGGCCGCGACACCCTCCGCTTCGGCTGAGGAGCAGAGTTTCGGAATGATTGACCACGGATAACACGGATGGACACGGATAAGATCATCCATCGTGAGTTGTCCGAGGCGATCATCGGCGCCGCGATGACCGTGCATAACAAACTTAAACCGGGTTTGGATGAAAAAGCGTATGAAAACTCATTGGTCATCGAGTTGAGAAAACGCGGATTTAAAGTGGAACAGCAGCGAAGGTTTGACGTGCTTTACGAAGGGATCGTGGTGGATACGCTTATTCCGGATTTGATCGTAAATGATCTCGTTATCGTTGATCCAAAAGTTACAGAAAACTTTACGGACACACATCTCGCCCAGATGCTCGGCTATCTAACAATTGCCGAACTGCGCTTGGCGCTTTTGTTAAACTTCAAGTTCATAGACCTGCGATGGAAGCGGGTGGTGCGTTAGCGGAGTTTTTATGCAGGTTTTATCCGTGTTCATCTGTGCTATCCGTGGTTAAAAAAAGTTCGTGGCCTGCCGTCGCCGCCCGTCTTGCTGTTGCGTTGCCGCGCGAGCGTCTGCACCCTTCGGTGCTGGCGTGGGCGGAGGCGCAGCCGGACAACGCGCGCTGGGGTGTCGCGCTTTCCGGCGGGGCGGACTCGGTCGCGCTGCTGCTCCTCCTCTGGGCGCATTGGCCTGATCGTCGCGAGCGCCTGATCGCCCTGCATTTCGATCACCGTTTGCGCGGCCGCGCCTCGACTGGCGACGCCCGTTTTTGCGCCGGCCTTTGCCGCGCTCTCGGCGTGCCTCTGGTGACCGCACGCTGGGATGATCGGCCGCTGCTCCGCGCCGGCATGGCGGTGCCGGAGGCCGCGGCGCGCGCCGCGCGTATCGGGTTTTTCACGACGGAGCTGCGCCGCCGCCGGATTGAC
>JAIYBI010000435.1 GCA_027488595.1 Opitutaceae bacterium
CAATTGGAACGGCCAGGGCGGTATCACCACCTTCGAGGATGGTGACACCGTGCGCTTCGACGACACCGCCTCGCTCCGCGCCATCACGCTCAATACCAGCGTCGCCCCCGCCTCGGTTACGTTCAACACCGCCCAGTCCTGGACGCTCAGCGGCAGCGGCGCGATCACCGGCGCGCTCTCCGTGACCAAGTCCGGCACCGGTTCGGTCTCGGTCGGCACGGCCAACACCTACACCGGCGGCACCCGCCTCGAAGCCGGCACGCTCGTCCTCGCCAACGCCAACGGCCTCGGCACCGGCGCGGTGACACTCGCCGGCGGCACGCTCGACACGGGTTCGCTCACCTTGCCCAACGCCAACGCCCTCGTGGTTGACGGTTCCGGCCGCGTCATCGGCGGCAGCAGCGGCGGCACCCAAGGCATCAAGGCCGTCTCCGGCGACGGCGTTCTCACTCTTGAAGCGACCAGCGTCTTTGACCTCGAAGGCAGCCTGGCGGCTTACCTCGGTCGCGTCGTGCTGACTGGCGCGGGCAGTTTCAGGTTTTTCGGCGGCAGCGGCTCCGTCTTCGCTTCTTTCGATCTCGGCACCCGCTCGCTCAGCGCCCGCTCCGGCTCGGCCTTCGCGCTCGGTTCGCTCGAGGGAACCTCGTCGGCATGGCTCGGTGGCGCCTCCGGCACCGGCAACAACGCCCCGGTCGCCTACACCATCGGCGCGAATGGCCGCGACACCGTCTATGCCGGCACCATCGCCAACGGCAACGCCGCCACCTCGCTCATCAAAACCGGCGCTGGCCGCCTCCTCCTCTCCGGCAACTCCAGCTACACCGGCAACACCACCGTCTCCGCCGGCCGCCTGATCGTCACCGGCACCCTCGGCGTGTCGAACGTCACGGTGGCGGCGGGAGCGACCTTTGGCGGCGACACGGACGGTTCGATCACCTTTGCAAACGGCGCGCGCCTGGCCCTTGGAGTTTCGCCCGACGGCACCCGTGGCCCCGCTGCGGCCGGCGCTGCGACGGTCAATGGCCTCGTCACCGTGACAATTGAGGATCTCGGCGGCGTGCTGGAGCCGGGCACCTACGATTTACTCACTTATACCGGCACGCTCGGTGGCACGCCCCAGTGGGCCTGGTCCGCCCCGGCCGGCTCCCCGCTGACCGCGACTTTCAACGCGACCACGCCGGGCCGTATCCAGATAAACCTTACGGATCCGCGCACTCCCTTCGCCCGCTGGGCCGACGAGATATTCGGCCCGACCTCACCCGCCGGCATGGCCGGCGCCATGGCCGATCCCGACGCCGACGGCCTGCCCAACTTCCTGGAATTCGCGCTCGCCGGCGACCCCTTGGTGAACGACGCCGCGACAGTCACCCCGGCGGTGGGGATCAACCCCGGCACGGGCGCGCTCACCCTCGCCTTCGAACGCGTGGCCGTTCCCGAGTTGATCTACGAGGTCGAGGCCACCGATTCGCTTGCCACGCCAGGCTGGACCGTGGTCTGGAGCAGCACGGGCCTCGCCAACGCCGGAGGCGCGGTGGTGGTCGCAGACGTGGTCGCCGCCGGCTCCCGCCCGATGCGTTTCCTGCGCTTAAAAGTGCGATGACCCTAAAAGCTGGGGCGAAAACCTCCCTCGTCGGCTTTCCTCCACCCAATTTCACTGCATGTCACCCCTTCGTCCAGCCCTTGCCTGCCTTCTGGGCCTCCTTCAACCCGCCTTCGCCACCGTGACCGATCCCGCTCCTCCGCTCCCCATCCTCGACGGTTTCACCGCCGATCCTTCCATTCGCGTTTTTGGCGACACCTATTACGTCTATCCGACGTCCGATAAACCGAACTGGCTGACCACTGATTTCTCCGTGTGGTCATCCAAGGATCTTGTGACGTGGAAAAAAGAGCGCATGATCCTCGACGTCGCCCACGACTTGAAGTGGGCCGACATCCGCGCCTGGGCTCCCGACTGCATCGCCCGGGACGGCACCTATTTCTTCTATTTCTGCGCCGATGGAAAAATCGGCGTCGCCACCGCCTCCTCGCCCGCCGGCCCTTTCACCGACGCCCTCGGCAAGCCCCTCCTTGATCGCAAGGCCGATCCCCGCATCACCACCAACACCATCGATCCGTATCCATTTATTGACGACGACGGCCAGGCCTACCTCTACTGGGGAAACGGCGAGGAACGCGCCAACGCCTTTCGTCTCGCGCCGGATATGCTCCATCTCGAAGGCGACCTCATTGACATCCCGATCAAGGGCAGCAGCTCCGGCGTGGTCGTTGATTTTCGCGAGGGCGTGGTCGTCTTCAAGCGCGGCCGGACCTATTACTTCATGTGGTCGGTGGACGATGCCCGCAGCGATGACTACCGCGTCGCCTACGGCACCGCCTCCTCGCCGCTCGGGCCGGTCACCATCCCCGCCGAGGGCTCCCTTGTGTTGAGCAAACACGGCCTCGTCAAAGGCACCGGCCACCACAGCGTCGTCCGCGTGCCCGGCACCGACCGCTGGTATGTGGCCTATCACCGCCACGCCATTCCCGGTGGCAGCGGCTATCAGCGCGAGACCTGCCTCGCCCGCATGGAGTTCAACCCCGACGGCACCATCCGGCCGATCGATCCGCTCCTCCCCGCCTTCCCGCCCGGCTCGCGCGGCGAACCTATTTCCGTTCCGCCGCCCGCCACCGACGGCGGCTTCCTTTTCACGACTTTCAAGGGAGAAAAAAGCCCGATGACGGAGCAGATCTACTTCGCGCTCAGCAAAGACGGCCGGGCCTGGAGCGCGCTCAACCGGGCCGAGCCCGTGCTCGTGAGCACCGTCGGCGAACGCGGCGCGCGCGACCCCTTTCTTCTGCGCGCCCGCGATGGCGGCGGTTTTCATCTCATCGCCACCGATCTCTCCATCCACCATAATCCAGATTGGAAACGCGCGGTCCGGGGCGGTAGCCGCTCCATTCTCGTCTGGCACTCCGCCGATCTTGTTAAGTGGACTGGGCCGGACCTCGTCCCGGTCGCCCCCGACGACGCCGGCTGCGTCTGGGCACCCGAGGCGATTTACGACGAAGAATCGGGCGACTACCTCGTGTTCTGGGCCTCGACGACGGGGCGCGACTCCTTCGCCCGGCATCGCATCTGGGCTGCGCGCACAAAGGACTTTCGCAGTTTCGGCGCGCCGTTTCTCTACATTGATAAACCCACCACCGTCATAGACACCACCATCGTGCGCGATGGCGGTCGCTACTATCGCTTCACCAAAGACGAACTCCACAAGGCCATCACCATGGAGACGGCCGGCAAGTTGTCCGGCCCTTGGAGCGACGTCGCGGGTTTTTCGCTCGCCGGGCTCGCCGGCTACGAAGGCCCCGCGTGTTACCTCGTGCCGCCTGCCGGCCCCGGAGATGCGCCCGCTTGGTGCCTCATCCTCGATCACTACAGCAAAGGTGAAGGCTATAAACCCTTCCTCGCCCGCGATCTTGCCTCCGGGCGTTTTGAGCAGGAGGAAGGGTTTAAGTTTCCCTTCCGTTTCCGTCACGGCTCCGTCCTGCCAGTCACCGCCGCCGAATACGCGCGATTGGCGGCTGCTTATGGCGCCGCACCGTGATTATCACGGCCGCCTGCCTCCTGCCGGGAGAGAGGTGGCGTTCGCGGGGCCGGGCCGCCGCCCCTTGTATCAGGTGGTTGGTTTTCAGGAGTGCAATGAGCACAGGGCGACCGCCACTTCGGCGCGGCCAGGGTGTTTTTACTGTCAACCCGATTACTTCCTGCGTGCCGCAGGGTCGACCGGCTAGATCACGCTTCACTCGTTACCCTCAACCCCCGGAACCAGCACCATGACGATCGGCAGTCTCCACCTCCTCGATATTCTTATAATCCTCGGTTATCTCGCCGTGGTTATCTACGTCGGCCGGCGTGCTTCCACCGGCGTGAGCGGACAGGAGGGCTTCTTCCTCGCGGATCGGAAACTCGGAGTGTTGTATCAGTTCTTCCTTAACTTCGGCAACGCGACCGACGCGAACGGCGCGGTCAGCACGTCGAGTCTCGTGTATCAACGCGGTGCGTCCGGCGTCTGGCTTTCGCTCCAGACTTTGTTCATGAATCCTTACTACTGGTTCATGAACGCGTGGTTTCGGCGCGTGCGGCTGGTAACCGTGGCCGATTTGTTCGAAGATCGTTTTGGCTGCCGTTCCCTGGCGCGCTTTTACGCCATCTTTCAGATTTTCGCGACCGTGATCGTGATCATCGGCTTCGGCAATCTGGTCGGCTACAAAGTGACCTCGTCGCTGATGATCAAGCCCGAGGTTGAATGGAGCGCGACAGAACGGGCGTCGGTGGAGGGTTACCGTGAGTTTAAAAAACTTGAGGTGAGTCTGCGCGCCGGCCCGCTCGCCACCGAGCAGTCGTCGCGGCTCGAAGTTCTGCGGGACCAGAATGCGCGCGGCGAACTGCGCAGTTACATTTCCTATCTGGATAGCGCCGCGGGCAAATGGACTTACTACATCATCTATTCGCTCATCGTGGGAACCTACATCGTGATGGGCGGCATGGCGGCCACCGCGGCCAACGAGGCTCTGCAGGGGGTGCTCATCGTCGTGTTTTCGTTTATGCTGATTCCGTTCGGCCTCACGGCGATCGGCGGGTGGGATGCGCTCTCGCAAAAGGTTCCTCCGGAGATGTTCAATCTCCTCGGCGGCGGATCGGGAGGCGTGGGAGGTTGG
>JAIYBI010000292.1 GCA_027488595.1 Opitutaceae bacterium
AGGAGGTCGCCATCGCTGTCCACGTCGGCGGCCTTCACGCGGGTGAAAAGGCGGGGGGTTGCGGTGGTGTTCGAGGTGAACGTGAGCGGGGCGCCGGTGCCGTCCAGGGTTGCGGCGAGTGTCCACGTGACGAGGTCGGGTGAGGTTTCGAACTGGTAGCGTTTGCCAATCTCGCTCGTCCAAGTAGTGGCGAGGGACGAGGCGGCGGGCACGCTCAGCGAGGTGAAGATGCGTGAAGCGGCGTCGAAGGGATTGGTGCCGAGAATGCTCTCTTGGAGGTTTGAAAAGCCGTCGCCATCGGAGTCGAGGGAAGCGGTCGCGTTGCCCGTGGAGAACCGTTGCTGCCAGATATCGCTGAGCTGGTTGGCGTCGCGGTCAATGATCGCGAAGGCGGCGAGCGGGGCCAAGATGGAGAGCAAAACGAAACCGGAGACACGAAGGGGGCACATCATGCGGATAGCGGGGTTGCGAAAAGTGATACGCAAGAAATGCGCACACGCAATCCGGCAAGTTTCAACGAACTGTAAACTTTAGCTTCGAGCCCAAGGGCTAACCGAGGGGGCGGCCGCTTACGCGAGCTGGAACGGATAGATGTCACCCACGCCAAGCAGGCGGGTAAGCTCGGCTAGGGCGCGGCGGGACTCGGCGAGCAGGGCGGGGTCGGCGAGGTCTGCGGGGCTGAGCTTGTCGCGGTAGTGTTTTTTTACCCATGCCACGAGGCGCGGGTAGGTGGAGTCGTTGATCCAGACACCTGCCGGAAGGGAGGCGCGTTCGGCGGCGTTGAGCGTGACGCGGAGACGCAGGCACGCGGGGCCACCGCCATTGCGCATGCTCTCGCGCAAGTCCAAGAACCGGACTTCGGAAATCGGGTTCGCGGGGTCGGCGATGAGGTCGTCCACATAGGCGCGCACCGATGGAATCTCGGCGCAGTCGGCCGGGGCGATGAGCGCCATGCGACCGGGCGCGAGGGTGACCAGTTGGGAGTTAAAAAGGTAGCTGCGAACGGCGTCGGCGAGCGAGACGCGGCGGGCGGGCACGCGCAGGGCCTTGAGGGTGTGGCCGGGGTGGAGCGCGGCGTAGGCGGAACGGAGGGAGGCGATGACCTGAGGGGTGCGGGTGTAGGCGTTTTCGTGATACAGGAGAACGTCGTCATTGCCGACCGCGATGACATCGTTGTGAAAGACGCCGGCGTTGATGGCGGCGGCGGATTGCGGGATGAAAACCGCTTGGGCGGCAGGCAGGCCGTGGGCGCGGGCGACGGCCTCGGATGCTTCGATGGCCTGACGGGAAGGGAAACGAAGGCGCGGCTGGCCGGCGGGGTGGGCGAGTGCTTGGTGGCCGTAAACGTAAACGTGGAGACCGCGATGGGCGGCGGAGGGCGCGAGGCGGGTGTGGTTGGCGGCGCCCTCGTCGCCGAAGAGATGCGACCCGGGCACCGGCTCGTGGTGGGCGAAGAGATCAGAGTCGGCAAAAATCGCACGCAAGGTGCGGGCGGTCTGGGCGGGCTCGAAAGAGCGATGGAGCTTGGAGGTGAGGTTGGCCGGGGTGAAATGGACGCGTCCATCAGCGGCGTCGGACGAAGGCGTGACGGTGGCGGCGTTGGCCACCCACATGGCGGAGGCGGAGGAAGCGGCCCCGAGCAAGGCGGGGGCGTGTTTGGCGGCGGCGGCGAGCACTGCGGCGTCGTTTTTGCCCGAGAAGCCGAAAGCACGAAGGGCGGCGATGGCGGGCCGATCGTGCGGCGGGAGGACGGCCTGGGGAACGCCGAGATCGGCGAGCGTCTTCATCTTGGCGAGACCCTGCAGAGCGGCGCGGCGAGGATTCGAGACGGCCCCGCGATGCGACATGGAAGCGAGGTTGCCGTAGGAGAGACCGGCGTAGTTGTGGGTCGGGCCGACGAGACCGTCGAAGTTGACCTCGGTGACCGCGGAGAGGGAGGGAGAGGAGGACATCGGAGTTTTAACCACGATCAGGGATTGAGGCCGGGTGGGAGCGAGGCGGGGAGTTTGAGTTCGGGCGTCTCAATGCCGGCGACGACGTAGGAGCAGTAGTCGGCGGCGAAGAAGCCGCTGGGGCGGTGGTTGCCGCTGGCGCCGATGCCGCCGAAAGGGACCGCGCCGCTCGCGCCGGTGAGGGCCTGGTTCCAGTTGATGATGCCGGCGCGAACCTCGTCGCGGAAGCGGGCGAAAAGCTCGGCGTCGTCGGCGATGAGACCGGCGGCGAGGCCGAAGCGGGTGTGGTTGGCCTCGGCGAGGGCGGCGTCGAAATCGGGCACGCGGATAACCTGAAGCAGCGGGCCGAAGATTTCCTCGTCGGCGCGGTTGGGCACGGCGGTGACGTCGAGCAGGCCGGGCCGGAGGAGCGCGCCGCCGGGCACGAGCGATGTGACCGGGATGATGGACTTCGCGCCGGCGGCGAGCAGGGCGTCTTGGGCGGCGAGCACGCGGGCGGCGGCGGCGGCGGAAATGACGGGGCCGTGAAAAGGCTCGGGGCGATCGGTGGCGGGGCCGACACGCACGCGGGCGACGAGGGCGGTGAGATCGGCGAGCAAGGCGTCGCCCGCGGCGTCGGCGGGCAGGATGAGGCGGCGGGCGCAGGTGCAGCGCTGGCCGGCGCTGAGGAAGGCGGACTGGAGGACCATCAAGGCGGCGGCGGGCACATCGCTCGGGCGCCAGACGACGAGGGGATTGTTGCCGCCGAGCTCGAGGGCGAGAATTTTGCCGGGAGTGCGGGCGAATTGGGCGGAGAGCGCGGCCCCGGCAGTGCTACCACCGGTGAAAAAGAGGCCGTCAATATCGGGGTGGGCGGCGAGGGCCTCACCGGTCGCGCGCGCACCTTGCACGACTTGAAGAACATCGGCGGGAAGGCCGGCTTCGAGCCAGCAAGTGCGGGTGAGCTCGGCGACGGCGGGGGCGTGTTCGCTGGGTTTGAAGAGGGCGGTGTTGCCGGCGAGGAGGGCGGGCACGAGGTGGCCGTTCGGGAGGTGTCCGGGGAAGTTGAAGGGACCAAAGACGGCAACGACGCCGTGGGGGCGGAAGCGGGCGACGGCGGGACCGCCGGTGAAATCGGAGCAGCGTCGGGTGTGCGCCTCGATGGAGAGCTCCACCTTGCCGATCATGGACTGCACCTCGGTGAGCGCCTCCCAGTCGGGTTTGCCGACTTCTTGAGAAATGAGGGAGGCAAGCTCGGCCTTGCGGGCGGTGAGGCGGGCGGCGTAGGCGCGCAGCAGGGCAGTGCGGTCGGCGAGAGTGCGTCGCGACCAAGCGGGGAACGCGGCACGGGCGCGGGCAACCGCGGAAGCAACGTCGGCGGAGATAGCGGCGGAACCCGACCAGACGACAGCACCGGAAGCGGGATTAGTGGAGTGGAAGAGCATGAGGTTTAACGCAGCGGAACATACGTGACGGTGGTGCCCAGACCGAGGGCGGTCGCCACGGCCTCCGTCATGACCGGTGCCGCAGGATCGAAAGGCGCGAGGCAGGCGCGGAAATCGAGGCCGTCGTTAGAAAGCAAATACAGCGGGGAGTCGGCGGCGGGATCGCCGGACGTGAAGGAGGCGGTTTTGCGGAGGCGGACGGTGCGGAGATCGGCGACGCTGGCGCGGATCTGGGGGCCGGCATCAAAAATATCCACCTCGTCTGTGGGCGCGAAGCCCTCG
>JAIYBI010000171.1 GCA_027488595.1 Opitutaceae bacterium
CGGGAACTTTAGCACCGCCGTTTTGCGTGCATAGCGCCCCGAAGCGGTTCCGATTTCGAAGAATCCCTCCATCGCCTCCTTGGCCAGGACACTGGCCGTGATCGCATTAGCCGTGGCGCGGCCGAGCACGACGGAAAGCGCGGTAAACTCGGCCAGCGATTCCGGCAGGACATATGGGCCTTGGAAAACAGGGCCTCGGGCCTTGGTTTGATCCTCGCCGCCTTTCCCGCCCTTGCCGCCCTTGGGCTTGGCCTCTTGGGCGGAGACCGACGGTAAAAACGCCCAGCCAAACGTCGCGGCCATTAACCCGATAAACTCACGGCGACCTGGGAAGTTAAGGACTGGTTGATAGAACGGGTTGGGTTTCTCAGCGGGTAGATTGGGGGAGCTCATGGGAACAGGGCTGCAATTAGAAAAAGGGGGGCGGCGGTAATTGAACGGATTAACGTAACGGCGTGCCGGATACATCCAGATTGGACCGGGCATTCCAGCGTGGCTTCCAGTCGGGTTTCTCGACCCGCGTTCGAAAAATCACCGTGTTGTCCAAGTCGAGATCATCGCTCCAGATGAACTTCGCGCCGGTGAAATCAGACGCGTTGAAATTACCATCCGGGCGGATGCGTTCGTCGGGGTATTCGGTCGCGTGCGCCCAGATGCTGTCATCAAAACCGACCGCGAACCAGTCGCCAGGGATCGCAGATTCCTCGACGTGAGGATGCGCGGTGTTGCGATTCAGCGGACCCTTGGAGAAACACTTCGCCTTCCACGTCGCGTTGCTGAAGGTGCCGTCCGCGAACTTGATGATGAAACCTGCGTCGCCGATGCGATTTCCATATTCGAGGCCGGTCTTGGGGTCGGCGTTGTCCTTGGCCATGACGGCTATGGTCATCGGATACTCGGGGAGAATGTCCACGCTCACCACATTGTGCGGCAGGAAATCAACCGGATCGACGGCGGTGAGTTTGCCGTTGATGTAGAGAACAAACCAGTTGTCCGCGTAAATGCTAACCTTTGCCACATCCGTGATGGCGGGCTTCACCACACCGTCCTTGGCTGGACCATCGGCGCGAGGGCGGTTTCCTGTCTTGGGTCGCTCCGGCGGGGCGGAGCGATCCTCGCGGTCGGAGGGTTGTGGCCGTTCGGCTTTCGTGCCGGGTCCTCCGCGCGTGTAGACGACACTCAATTCCGCGCTGGCGAGAATTTTGCCCTTCATCGCCTCCAGCAAGACCGCGCGATTTACTTCGGCCGGAGCCTGAGTGAGCCGGATCGGCGACGAGAGCGCATACAGCGTAAGAGTGTAAGTCTTCGCTCCCGGCCCTTGGGAATGTGGAGGCTCGTATCCCACCTTACCCCTGAAGCCTGTGCCCGTTTTTCCGATACCGCTGACGTTTTTAGGCAGGCTGTTTACCGACGCTGGAATATCGTAGAGCGTCCAATACCACTTGGCCACACCCTCCGGATCGAGGTGGTGCATGATCAAGACATAGTTCTGGGTGCCAGTGGGCGCGCCGCGCCAGGCAAGAGGCAACGTGGCTCCCCTGCCATCGCCGGTGTATTCGCTCGGCAGCACGCCGCCATCGGTCACCTCCGGGCTGGTCAGGCGGAACGTGTTGTCCGTGGATTTCGGGTTGGCGGGTGTCCGCACCTGCTCAGGTGGGCTCTTGCGTGCGTTCGAGCCTGCGGTGGAGGGGTCGGCCCGTTTCTCCGGCGCCGGCTCCTTCAACGATTTGTCGCGCGCTAAGTAAGTTTCCTCCCGTTTTGAGCCATCGGCATCGACAAACTGGAAGTTCCAAACGCCGTTGCCGCTCGTTGAATAATTCACCGCCGCGGGTTTGCCGTTCACTTTATAGCTCAGCGCAAAAGTGCGCGCATCTGGTGAAGCGGTGAGTCCTGTGATCACCGCGCCACGCAGCGGAGGAAGAGCGGGGCGCACCGGTTGGGCCCGAGGTTGCGGGTCAACCTGGCCTTCGCGTTCGACTACCTGACCATGAAAGCCGCCGTTAATGTAGGGATAATGGGTGGACGCGTGATAGTGATAGCCCAGAGCGGCGGTCGTGTGGCCGCGGCACATATCAAGATCGCCGGGGGTCGAGCCATCAGGATCGGTCAGTCCGTAGATCGCGTAACCATCAAGGGCGTAGGCGATCGGCAGGGCCTTGCCGACGACACTCTGCAAGTGCAGGGGCGCGGCGTGGTAATGATAGTCGTCCGCCCGCCCGCAGTGGCCTCCCCATTGATCGAGTTCGCCGATTTCCTGCGAAATTTCCCCGCGATTGTTTTGCGGATTGAAAATCGGGATGCCATTCGCGGCGAGGGCGATTGCCCCGCGCAGAAAGCGCCCCTTGATCATTTGGGGATCGGCGGCCGGCACCGGATAAAGCGGTATCCGCCAGGCGTTGACGCCGACATAGGCCTGGGGGAGCGGCACCTGTTGTTGCCAGGCGGTGATGCCCGTCATCATGCCGTGGGCGGGCAGGCCGTTGCTGGCGACATAGAGAAAGCTCTCGTCCCACCTGAGCTGCACGCTCGGGCTGAAGAGCTGGAACGCGGCGGCCTGGGGTGGCGCGGCGTGGGTATGCGCATCGGAATCAAGCTTACCGTCCGAGATGTGACCCGCCTCCTCGCGGGAGTTGTGAGCGTTTGCAGGGAACGCGAAGGATATAACACCAGCCAACAACAGGAGAAGGGACGTTCCTTGGGGCGCTGAACGAGGTGATTTCATTCGCTCATCCTACACGAGCGACAATTAAGATTCCATGAATCCACAGGCGCATCGGCGGTTTTTTTTAAAAATCGGGCGGACCTTAATCACCTCTTAATCCATGCTCTGCCATGCTACGATGGGCTTAATCGAAAAAACGCCATCCCACCAACCCGACGAACAGCCATGAGACTCCTCGTAGTAGAAGATGAGCCGGATCTGCTGACCGGGTTGCTGCGCGCCCTCCGCAAAGACGGCTACGCCGTGGACTCCGCCGCCGATGGCGAGGAGGGTTTGCACAAAGCCCTTTCGACCGACTACGACGCCATCGTGCTCGACGTGATGATGCCGGTCCTCGATGGCTGGGAACTGCTGGCCCGGCTGCGCAAAACCAAGGCGACACCGGTGCTCATGCTCACCGCGCGTGATCGCAGCGCAGACCGTGTGCGCGGCCTCGATACCGGTGCTGATGATTACCTCGTTAAACCCTTTGACCTTCCCGAACTGCTCGCGCGCCTGCGCGCCCTTATCCGCCGGAGTTCGCAGCAGGCGCTGCCCTTGGTGCAGATCGGCGAAGTGTGCATTGATACCTCCGCGCGAACGGTCACTCGCGCAGGAGAGCCGGTTGTGCTGACCGCCCGCGAGTTCGTCATGCTGGAGTATCTCGCGCGGCACCAGGGCGAGGTCGTCACCCGCACCGATCTTTACGAACACCTCTTCGACGAGAGCGAGGAAACGCAGTCCAACCTTCTCGACGTCCACGTCTTCAACCTCCGCAAAAAACTCGGTTCCGAGTTCATCGTCACCCGTCGCGGCCTCGGCTTTTGCATCGAATGAACTTCCCCCGTTCCATCCGCTGGAAACTGCAGCTCTGGTATGGGGGACTGCTCCTGCTCCTGTTGAGCGGCTTTGGTTTCACCGCCTATCAACTGGAAAGCGCCCGCCAACTCCGCCACATAGACGAGGAACTGCAGCAGCGCCTGCCCATCCTGGTCAATTCGCAGCGCCCGATTCCGGGTGACCGTGAAAGACGCCAATTCCGTCTCGCGCCGAAAAACGCACCGCTTTTCGACCAGACGGGCGACGACGCATTTTACTACGTCGTATGGCTCAAGCACGGCGAACCTGTCACCCGCTCCACGACGGCACCCAGCGATGTTCCCCAGCCAAAGGCGGGCGATCCGCCGAACCGTTTGCGCGGTGATCTTCGTGAGTCCTTCCTGTTCCCCGGCCCCGGTGATTGCGTGCTGGTGGGGCGCTCGATCGCCCCCGATCTCGCGGGGCTGAGGCAGTTCGCCTGGTGGCTGTGCGTCGTCGGCATGACCGTGTGCGCGGCGGGCATCGCAGTGGGCGCCTGGCTCATCAAGAAGGCCTTGCGGCCCATCCAGACGATCAGCACGGCGGCGCAATCAATCGCCACGGGGGATCTCTCGCAACGTATCCAAACTCAAGATACCGAAAGCGAGCTCGGCCAACTCGCCGCCGTGCTCAACACCACGTTCGCTCGCCTCGATGCCGCCTTCGCGCGCCAGGCCCGCTTCACCGCCGACGCCGCCCATGAGCTGCGCACGCCACTCGCGGTGATTCTCCTGCAAACCCAAAACGGCCTCGCCAGCGATCACCTTACCGAGGAACAGCGCGAAGCGTTCCTGGCCACCCAGAGGGCTGCCCAACGCATGCGCCGGCTTACCGAGTCTCTTCTGACGCTTGCCCGAATCGAATCCGGCGAACTGGGCGACGGCATGGGCCGCTGCGAACTTGATCGTGTCGCGGGAGAGACCGCCCGCCTCTTGCAACCGCTCGCCGCGCAACACGGCGCGATCCTTGAGACCGAACTCGCGCCCGCGCAGTGTATGGGCAACGCAGACGAACTCGCCCAGGTCGTCACCAATCTCGTTGGAAATGCAATTAGTCACAACCGGGGTGGAGTATGCGTTAAGGTAAAGGTGTTCGTCAGCGAAGATCACGCTGTGCTTGCAGTGAGCGACACCGGTCAGGGGATTGCTCCCGCCGACCTGCCGCACCTTTTCGAACGGTTCTTTCGTGTTGAAAAGTCCCGCACGGCGAGGGGCGGCCACACGGGATTGGGGCTTGCCATTACGCAGGCGATCATCGCTGCGCATGGAGGCACGATCAGCGCGGAAAGCCGCGTAGGCGAGGGAACGGTCATAACGGTGCGTTTGCCGCTCGTGCGGGGGGCCGCAGGTTAGTCCAGCGTTTGGCGGTATCGTTTCACGCCGATGGTCATGGCGACGACGAGGAAGAGAAGGAGGGGCCAGAGTTCGGGGCCGATTTCGGCGAGTCCGTTTCCTTTTAAGAGGATGCCGCGCACGATGCGCAGGAAATGAGTATTGGGCAGGCAGGAGCCGATTGCTTGAGCCCACTCGGGCATGCCGCGAAAGGGAAACATGAATCCCGAAAGCAGGATCGAGGGCAGGAAGAAAAAGAACGCGAGTTGCACCGCCTGGAGCTGGTTTTGCGCGAGGGTGGAGAACGTGATGCCGACCGCGAGATTCGCGGCGATGAAGAGAAACGACACCGCGTAAAGCAGGGGCAGGCTGCCCAGCA